>CAYIDE010000001.1:0-25028 GCA_964362065.1 Candidatus Woesearchaeota archaeon
AGGACTCCCCGGAACTGGTAAAACTACTATTGCTAATATTTTAAAGCAAAATCTCTATAATTATGAGATTATCTCGCAAAATGCAATCAGGAGAGAGTATGGACTAAAAAAGATGCCTTTGAGGCAAGAAGAAGTATTGAGAAAGATAGATAGAAAAACAGCTGAATTATTAAATTCAGGCAAAGGAGTAATATTTGACAGTGTTAATAGATACCTATTTAGAAGACATCAAATGTATGGTATAGCTTCATGCTGTGGAAAGAAAGTATTAACTCTTGAAGTAATTTGCAGAGAAGACGAAGCAAAGGCGAGAATGAGGAGGAGACCAAAGGGAGATGGTTTAATTTCAGATCCTTATAATCCTAGAGTGTATGATAAAATGGCAGAGAGCTGGGAAAATATAAATCTTGATTTTGAACATCCTGGAGAGGATCATGTTTCTTATGTACAGATAGATACACTTGAAAAATTCTGTTTTCCAAAGATAATAGGAAAGGGGATGAAAAAAGATATAGAAAAGATAGGGAGGATATTAATAAATAATAAAATATAATAATAAAATGTTAAAAAATATTAAAGCTATTGGATTTGATTTGGATCAAACCTTATACCCTCCTAATTCAGAAATAGATGATTTAATTAGGAACGAAATAGCTAGGAGGATATTAGAAAGAAAGCCTGAACTTGGGGATATTAAAACCACGCGTTTGGTTTATGAGCAAAAACATAAAACGACTGGAAGTTGGGTAGGAATTTTGAAGGAAGAGGGATTTGAAAAACCCGATGAATTATTGAATGAATGGTTCTCCTTTGTTAATCCAGGAATAGTATATTTAATACCTAAAGATGAAGTATTAAGGGATATTATGAGCTTTCTCAAAAAAAAATATTCCTTATTTTTAATAACTAATACTCCTGAAGATCTATCTATTCCAAGACTCAATAAGATCGGACTTGAGAAAACATTGTTTGATTATGCTCTTTTTGGAAGTGATCCTGATTTTGGTTCAAAAGCAAAAGGCACTCCTTTCAAAAACCTATTGAATAAATCTCCTTATAAACCTGATGAGCATGTTTATGTGGGAGACAGCTTAAAGGCAGATATTCTTCCTGCAAAAAGCTATGGAATGAAAACTATCTCTGTTGGGAGTTATATACAGGAAGCAGATTTTTCAATTCAAAGTATTAAGGACATTACTTGTTTATTCGAAGAACATGGGGAATAAATGCTTAGCCTAAGGGATAAAAAAATGATAACATAAATACTTTTAAATTAAGCCAATGCTTAAACTTCAAACATGAAAATACTTGACTTAGGATGCGGGAATAGAAAATACGGGCTTGAAAACAATGAAGTGATAGGAATAGACAATGTTAAATTGAAGGGTGTTGACATAGTTCATGATTTAAATAAATTTCCTTATCCTATAAAAAATAATGAATTTGACTTGATTTATACAAGCCATACACTGGAGCACCTAGATAATTTAGATAAAGTTTTTAATGAATTGATAAGAATTCTGAAAAATAATGGAAGGATAATAATCAGAGTGCCTCACTTTAGTTGTGGAGTTTCTTATAGAGATCCAACACATAAAAGATTATTCAGCTATTTCACATTTGATTATTTTACTGATGAGTGCTATTATACAAAATCAAGATTTAAAATAGTTAATAGAAAATTGAACTTTACAAGGCTAAGCTTTACCTTTTTAAATTTCTTTATTAACCCAATAATTAATATCTCTCCATTAATATATGAACGATTTTTTTGCTGGATGCTTCCTTGCGCAGAGGTATTAGCAGAATTAGAAGTAAATAAATAATATAAATGCTTTTAAAGCCTTCTTTATCTATCAAATTATGTATAGTGATCTTGAGAAAAAAGCAAAAGAAATAAGAAGAGGAGTATTGGATATTACTTATAGCGAGAGGGAAGGGCACATTGGGGGGTCTTATTCAATTATAGAAACCTTAGTTGCTTTATACTATAATGTAATGGAAAAGGAAGATAGATTCATATTGAGCAAGGGGCATGCTTGGCTGCCGCAATATTGCATACTTAAAGATAAGGGTTTTAATCCTCCATTATACGGCCATCCTGAATTAGACATAGAAAATGGAGTTTATTGTACAACTGGAAGCCTAGGACATGGTTTTCCCTCTGGTCTGGGAAGGGCATTAGCAAAAAAAGTTAAGAAAGAAAAAGGAGACATTTATGTTTTGATTAGTGATGCTGAATGCCAGGAAGGAACAACTTGGGAATCTGCTTTAGTTGGAGCACATCACAAATTAGATAATTTTGTTTTAATTGTGGATAACAATAAGCTGCAGATATTGGGCAAAACAGATGATATACTTAGAGTAGAAGATTTAGAAAAGAAATTTAAAGCGTTTGAATGGGAAGCTTCTAGAATAAATGGACACTCTTTTGAACAACTTATTTATTATCTAAAAGAAAGAAAAACTGATAAGCCGAGAGTAATAATCGCTGATACTATTAAAGGCAAAGGAGTTAGTTACATGGAGAATACAACTAAGTGGCATAAAAAAATACCTAATGAAGAAGAGCTTAAGCAAGCTTATAAGGAGTTAGAATGAGAAAAATAATGAAAGATACATTGATTGAACTTGCAACTAAAGACCCTAAAATAGTTTTTTTGACAGGAGATTTAGGAGTGGAATACAATGATTATAGGAAAATTTTTCCAGATAGATATTTTAATTTTGGTGTATGCGAGCAGAGTATGATAAGCCTTTCTTCAGGAATGGCTTTAGAAGGATTTAGGCCATATGTCTACAGCATTACTCCTTTCCTTCTAGAAAGACCATTTGAGCAGATAAAAGTTGATTTAGATTTCCAGAAAGTTAATGTTAAGCTAATTGGATTTGCAGATTATCATGGAATGGGGCCGACACATGCTGAATTAGATTGGAGAACTATTGGAAAAGTTTTCAAGAATACTCAATTTTATTTTCCGTCCAGTGCCTATGAGGTTAGAAAAGCAATGTATGATTCATATGAATATCACGGCCCTGCAATAATCAGCCTAAAGAAAATAAAATCCTAATCTTTTCAAATAAAAATGCTTCTGCAATGAATATACTCCTTTACCAATTTATTTATAAATAGGTTTTTTAGATAAATTATGTGAAAAATAAAAAAGAAAGTGTGCTGATTACAGGAGGAGCAGGTTATTTAGGGAGTATTCTTACTAGCCACTTGCTGAATAAAGGATATAGAGTTACTTGTCTTGATAATCTTATGTATAGACAGGATTCTCCTTTTTTTTTCTCGCATAATGAAAATTATTCATTTTCATACGGTGATGTGAGGGAAAAAGTTAAAGTTAAGGAACTTGTTGCAAATAATGATATTATTTTACCATTAGCAGCGATCGTCGGAGCTCCTGCATGCAAGGAATGTCCACAGGAAGTTGTTTCAACGAACTATGAAGCAGTTAAAATGATAAATAAACTGCGCTCAAAAGACCAGATTTTGATATTTCCAACTACAAATAGCGGATATGGAACTACAACAGGGGATGAATTCTGCACAGAAGAAACTCCACTTATACCTGTTTCTTTGTATGGCAGAACCAAGGCAGATGCAGAAAAATGCATTCTTGATTCAAATAAAGGAGGCATTACTTTTAGACTTGCAACGATATTTGGAACATCCCCTAGAATGAGGGCGGATTTGCTTGTCAATGATTTTGTCTACAAGGCAGTCAGCGATGGGTATCTTGTTATTTTTCAAGGGCATTTCAAAAGGAACTATCTGCATATTAGAGATATGGCAAGAGCATTCCAGTACAGTATAGAAAATTATAGCTCTATGAAGAATGAAATTTATAACATAGGATTAGACAGCGCAAATATGTCTAAATTAGAGCTTGCAGAAAGAATAAAAAGATTTGTTCCTAATTTTAATATTATTCCCAGTGAAATAGGGGAAGACCCCGATAAGAGAAATTATATTGTTTCAAGTGCTAAAATTTTAAAACATGGATTTAAGCCAATACATTCTTTGGATGAAGGCATTCAAGAATTAATAAGAGGGTATAATGTAATATTGCATAACAACCCTCTTAGAAATGCAAGACAGCTTTAATTATATATTTTCGCTTGATTTAAGAAAGCGAGAATTATTTCTTCTCCAAGAATACAATTTTGTTTTAAAGGCACGCAATATCGCTAAGTCATTATTATCAAGACAGCGGGTAACCCAGATAAGAAAGAGATAGAGAGCTATAAAAATAACACAAGATACCCCGAGAGTAAATTGATTAATTGGGAAAATAGACCTTA
The DNA here is from genome assembly GCA_964362065.1 of Candidatus Woesearchaeota archaeon. Lineage (GTDB taxonomy): Archaea > Nanobdellota > Nanobdellia > Pacearchaeales > GW2011-AR1 > VGKP01. The sequence goes on from CAYIDE010000001.1 coordinate 4,312, forward strand.
TAAGTATAAGAAGCATTGCCGGAATTAAAGAAATTAATGCTATCCCTCCCATTTTTCTTCGAAGAGGAATAAAACCTAAATAATGCTTTACCTCAATGAAAAGGAGGATGCATAATCCAGATATGCTAAATGCAGTAGCAATTGCAATACCTTGCAGACCATAAGATTTGATAAGAATTACATTAAGAATCAAATTCACTAAAGTCATAGCAACAATATTGAGCAATAATAGTTTAGATTTTCCTATCATAGAAAGAAGATGACTTAGGAGCATTGTAGGAGAAGCAATAAATACTCCAATAGCAAGAATTCTAAGAACGTTTTCTATACCAAAGTATACTTTACCAAAGAGCAGATTGATAATAACTCCTGGAAAGAGCATAAGGATAAGAAAAAAAGGCACATTAATTATGAAGATCCATTTTACTACTTGCTGGCTCATTTCTTTGATAAGTGTAATATTTTTCTTTGCATATTCTTTTACAATAAGAGGGAAAAATAATTGACTAAAAAATTGATTTGCTATGCTGAAAAGACCTACAATAGTAAACGCTGCATTATAAAGTCCAATAGCAGTGGCATCTTTAAAGTATCCTATTACAAAGGAATCTGTCCAATTAAAAAGCGAATAAATCGCACCCAAGAAAATAATTGGCCAAGAAAATTTAAATACCTCTTTCAATATAGTAATTTTCACTCTCTTTCTTAGGAAATAGTTTTCATATAGAGTAGGAAGAATGTTCTTCGATATAATATAAGAAAAAATGCACATACCAATAATACCCGCAGCATAAGATAACATCACTGCATTGCTTTTTAGCCCAAATAAGATGAATAGAATAAGAAATAAAACCTTTACTGAATTTTGTAAGATATTGTTAAGAAAAGAGGACCATCCTATTTTTTCATAAGCTTGCAACATAAAAATATATACCCCAGAAAGAAGAGAGAGAGGCACAAGAAAACTGAAGACTTTAAGAAAAGGAATAAGCTCCGTATTATGGAAAATTTGTACTGAAATTATATTTGCCAGTGAGAAAAGTAGAACTCCAAAAACTATTCCAGCAATACTCTGTATGATAAGAGTTATATGGAAAAGATACCGAATTTTGTTTACTTCATTTTTTCCTCTATAAAATGAAATATACCTCACAAGGCCTTCTTGCAGCCCTAAAGAACCCATCATCATGAAAAGACTAAAAATAATAAGAGCTAGTGAGAATAAACCATAAATTTCAGGACCTAGAAACCTTGCTATGATTATGCGGTAGATGTATGTAAGTACTTTAGATGCAAGCAACCCTATGAAGACAACTACAGAAGAAGCAAGAATTAGCTTCAACGATGCATGCAATTTCTCTGATTTTTCTATTTTCATTTTTTACTAATGCTTAATAGTACCTAAAAAGAAGAAAGGTTTAAATACCTATATCTCTTACAGATAAAAGTCTGATAGTAAGAGTGTGATAATGATAGATAGTAAACAAAAAAAGATAATTTTAGTTCTCTGTATTTCTATAGTAAGTATTATCTTCTTCTTGGTAAATATGACAGAGGCAACAACTGATATAATATCTCCTGCAAACAGCACAAATTATTCAACTACTGCCTTCTTTAATGTTAGTTATGTTAATGCCACCGATGTAACAAATATCACACGTGCTTGGATATTTTACAATTCAAGCGGTTGGGCGCTTTTAGGAAATTTTACATGTTCTGCTGAAAATCAATCTGCATGCTGGGGAAATATTTCTCTCCCAAAAAGCGTTGATGGTTTATGGAACATTAATGCGACACTTTCAAATTCTTCAACTAACTTCAGCGCTTTCTATAATTTAACTTATTTAGTTAGATTTGATTCATCACCTCCAGCTGTAGATGGATTAAATTTTTCAGGTCTCTTATCAAATCATAACAAATCCGGTATTTCTCTCAATCTTAATATAACAATTTATGACCTTGGTGTAGGTGTTGATACTGTATACTTTAATGTCACCAACAGCTCTGGAGGTCAAAATGGCACTTTCACTTCTAGCAATGCGGGAGGCAGTTCATGGAATGCAACCGTCAATACACAAGCTTACGTAGATGATTATTACAATATAACTGTATATGCCAATGACACTAAATTAAACAACCTTAACAGCACAGGCAGAGTCTTCAATATCAGATTTGACAACACAGTTCCAAGAGCATCAATATCTAACTTCTCAGTAAATCATACTGATCAAAACCGCTCAGGAACAATCAATCTAAACATCTCTGTTACTGATATCACATCAAGTGTAGGTTCTGTAATATTCAACATAACTAATAGTTCTGGGGGGCAGAACGGGACATATACTGCTACCAATAATGCAGGAGATAATTGGAATTTTTCCCTTAATACGACAATCTATGCAACAGGTATATATAATATAACTGCCTTTGTTAATGATACTGCTGGCAATCTGAATAGCACTGCCAGGTTGTATAGTGTTATATTTGATAATACTCCTCCTTCTGTCTCGGAATCTAACTTCTCTGTACTCTCTTCAGGCAGTAATCGTTCAGGACAATCATTAGTTTTGAACGTCTCAATTTTTGATTTTACAGTAATTGGCTCTGTTATATTTAATGTTACAAACAGCTCTGGGGGGCAGAATGGAACATTTACAGCAACAAATGCTGGCGGAGGAGCATGGAATGCAACTCTCAATACAACACATTATATAGATGGTTATTATAATATAACTGTATTCTCAAATGATACTCTTGGCAACTCGAATAACACTGGCAGGTTATTTAATGTTAGATTTGACAACACAGTCCCAATAGCAGCAAACGCTAACTTTTCTGTAAATCTCTCTGACCAAAACCGTTCTGGAACAGCATTAGTTGTAAATATCTCTCTGGTTGATATTACTTCAAGCATTGCCACTGTCATATTCAATGTCACAAACAGCACAGGAGGCCAGAACGGCACCTTCACTGGAACAAATGCAGGAGGCGGTGCATGGAATGTCTCTATTAACACTCAAGCATATATAGACGGTGTCTTTAACATTACTGCCTTTGTTAATGACACTGCAGGAAATAGCAACAATACAGCAAGACTCTTCAATATTCGTTTTGACAACACTGTCCCAAGAGTAGCAGAAGCAAACTTCTCTTCTCCGACATCAAATCAAAACAAATCAGGCACATCTTTCAATCTTAATATCTCTGTAACTGACATCACTTCTGGAATAGGTAGTGTCATTTTCAATGTCACCAACAGATCTGGAGGCCAGAATGGTACATTTAAAGCATCTAATCCTAGTGGCGATTACTGGAATGCCACACTTAGCACAAAGGATTATATTGATGGTATCTATAATATAACTGCATTTGTTAATGACACTGCAGGAAATCTCAATAGCACAGGAAGAGCCTTCACTCTTAGATTTGACAACACAGTGCCATCTATTACTTACCCATGCACTCCTAATCCAGTCAATAGAGATGAGGTAATAACTTGCTCATGTTCTGCTACTGATACAACTGCAGGAGTCAATGGTACTCCTTCTTCTACTCTTAATCCCTCAACTGCTTTAACAGGAGCTTTCAGTGTAAGCTGTTCTGCATCTGATCTTGCTGGAAATTTGCAAAGTGTTAGTACATCATATACTGTAGTTACTCCAGGTGGAGGAGGCGGAGGTGGCGGTGGAGGAGGCGGAGGCAGTGCCTCATCAGATGAAATAAAATGGAAAGCTACATATCCTGCTTCAACAGGACAATTTACTTCTTCCGAAGGATATACACGAGAAATAGTTGAAAAAGAAAGAATCAGCGTACCTGTATCAGTTACTAGTACAGGAGGAACAACAAGCACTGAAACCCACCATGTAGGAGTTGTCAGCGTAGATAGCCAAAAAAATGAAGTTACGATAGATGTTTCATCTACCCCTCAGCGAGTAACTCTACGTGCTAACGAAACAAAGAAATTTGAGGTTACAGATGACAATTATTATGATCTTAAAGTAAAAGTAGGAAGTATTCTCAAAAATAATAAGGTATCCATTAATCTCCTCGCTATTCATGAGCTTGTACCAGCACCTCCAGCGTTATCGCCTCCTGCAACAGAAGAACCACAGGAAGTTACTCCGTCAGCAGAGCCTCCACAAGAACAGACTAAGCCACGAAGCAAAGGTTTTCTCATATGGATAATTATAGGCTTGCTCGCAGTAGCAGTAATTATCATCACAGTGAGAATGAGAATGAGTAAAAACAAGTATTAAAAGAAGTCTTATCTTTTTATATCTATAAAAATATATTTGAAATAATTGATTATAACCCATTATCTAACTTAAGTATAGAAATACATTTAAAGGCAATCTTTTCTTTAAGTACAATGATAATAGAGGATGAGCAAATACAAAAAAAAGTGAAAAATCTTAAAGAACTAGAATATATAGTTCAGAAAGCACATGAACAGAAGAAAAAAGTAGTTCTTTGCCATGGAGTTTTTGACGGAGGAATACACCCAGGCCATACGCAATATTTTTCCTCTTCTAAAAGAGAAGGAGATATCCTTATAGTTACTGTTACTAAAGATGAGTATGTGGATAGGGGGCCTGGAAGACCTGTAATTCCTGATATATTACGTGCTGAAAATGTTGGCGCACTTGCATGTGTAGATTATGTAGCTATTAATCCTTATGAAACAGCAGTAGAAACTATTCTCCAGCTTAAACCAGATATTTATGCAAAAGGTGAAGAGTTTGCTCAGCTCAAAGACGATGCAGGAAAAATTGTTAGGGAAACAAAAGCAATACAGGATATTGGAGGAAGGATGCATTTTACCACAGGTATACAATATAGTTCAAGCGCTTTCATAAATAATAACGAAGCACTTACAGTTTATACTAAAGAAGCAAGGTCATTTCTCAGTAACTTTAGAAATAAATATACAAGTGAGCATATAAATGACCAATTAAAATCTCTCAAATCATTGGAAGTCTTAGTAGTAGGAGAGACTATTATTGATGAGTATCATTATTGCAAACCATTGGGTAAGGCACCCAAGGAGAATATGATAACTTATCAATTTTTATATGATGAGCGCTTTGCAGGAGGAGCTGCAGCAACGGCAAATCATATTGCTGGTTTTTGTGATAATGTGCACTTAGTGAGCCTTTTAGGAAAAGAAGAAAGCGATTATAGTTTTATTTGTAAAAACCTTAAACCAAATATCATTAAAACTTTTCATTCGAGTGATACAAAACCAACAACGAAAAAGAGGAGAGGTGTAGACCCTGTATCATTTAAAAAACAATTTGGGCAATATTTTATAAATGACGAGCCCATCTCTTCTGCTTTAGAAGAATCCATAATCAGAGATCTGAAAAAAAAGATTCCCACATATGATCTAGTTGTAGTTTCAGACTATGGCCATGGGTTTATAACTTCCCCAATAATATCTTTACTTTGTGAAAAATCAAAGTTTCTTGCTATCAATGTGCAATCAAACAGTTCAAATATGGGATTTAATCTTATTGATAATTATCCTCGTGCAGATTATTTTTGTATAGACCATGAAGAAACTCGTCTAGCTGCTAGAGATCGTTTTAGTGATCTCCAGACTGTCCATGAAAAAATCATGAAACTAGGTAAATATTCCAAAAGCGCAATTACCGAAGGCCATAAAGGCTCGTTAACCTATAGTCCGTTAGAAGGATATTGCTCTATACCTGTATTTTCAAATCATGTCATTGATACCATGGGGGCAGGCGATGCTTATTTTTCCCTCACCACCCCATGTGCGGCTCGTGAATTTCCTATGGATATGTTAGGATTTATAGGAAACTCTGCTGGAGCTTTGGCTGTAGAAATTGTGGGACATAGAACAAGTATTAATCCTGGCTCACTATATAAATTCATTACAACTCTCTTAAAATAATTTAATGAAAAAAGTATTTATTACAGGTGGAGCAGGATACGTAGGCAGTGCGTTGGTTCCAAAGCTCTTAGAAAAAGGTTTTCAAGTTACAGTGTACGACACGTATTGGTATGGTCCAGTTTTTTATAGTATTTCAGATAGTAATCTTAATCAAATTATAGGAGATATTAGAGATAGAGAAAAATTGAGAACGAGCATGGCTGGTCATGACTCTATAATACATTTAGCGTGCATTTCAAACGATCCTTCTTTTGAGCTCAATCCTTCTTTGGGAAAATCTATTAATTATGATGCATTTTCTAATGTCTTATCTTCTGCAAAAGAGAATAAAGCTGAAAGGTTTATTTATGCATCATCTTCTAGTGTATATGGAGTTAAGCTTGATCAAGAAGTCACAGAAGAGTTATCTCCTGAGCCATTAACAGATTATTCAAAATTTAAATTAGAATGTGAGAAAGTATTATATGGGTATTCTGGGGATATGGAATATGTAATAATTCGACCAGCTACAGTTTGCGGCTATGCCCCAAGATTAAGATTAGATTTGGCTGTCAATATTCTTACAATGAATGCTCTAGAAAATAGGAAAATTAAAATATTTGGAGGAAAACAATTGAGGCCCAATATTAATATTGAGGACATGGTTAGAGTATATGATTTAATGCTCTCTACTCAAAGAGAAAAAATAAACAGGCAGGTATTTAATGTAGGATATGAAAACTATTCAATAGAGGATATTGCTAAAATAGTGGCAAAGAATGTTGGAGGAGATTTGGATTTAGTTTATGAAGAATCTGATGATAACCGCTCATATCACATCAACTCTGATAAAATAAAAAAAGAACTTGAATTTAATCCTCAGTATTCTATTGATAGTGCTGTTAAGAGTATTGTTGATGCATACCATATGAAATTGATACATAATGGGCTTCAGAATCCTTTTTATCATAACATAAAAAGAATGAAAGAGCTTAATATACAATAATCAAGTATAAAAATATATTTAAACACTCCTCATTCAAGTAAATTTATGAAAAAAGATGCAATAGTCCCTTACTCTTATTTAAAGGAGCAATTTAAAAATCCTAAAAGTTTGTTAAAGGGAATAGAAAAAATTGTCAAAGAGGGAGATTTTACACTTGGAAAAAGAGTAGAGTTATTTGAAAAAAAATTTGCATCATTCTCACAAATTAAGTACGCTGTTGGTGTAGGTTCTGGAACAGCTGCTTTGCATCTTGCTTTAGAAGCGTTGGAAATAAATGGTGAAGTTATAACTACTCCAAATACTTTTTTTGCAACAGTCAATGCAATTGTTGCAGCAGGCGCCAAACCAGTATTCGTTGATGTAGGAGAGGATTATAATATTAATCCTAATTTAATAGAGCGAACAATTACTCCGAGAACTCAAGCAATAATGCCTGTTCATCTTACAGGAAGGCCTGCCGATATCAGATCCATAAGAGATATAGCATATAAGCACGGTTTAGCAGTCATAGAGGATGCTGCACAGGCTATAGGAGCTTATACACTAGGTATGCATGTAGGATATTTCTCAAATGCTGCTGGTTTTAGTTTCCATCCATTAAAAAATCTAAATGTTTGGGGAGATGCAGGCATGGTTGCAACAAAGGATGATAATGTATATCAAAGACTTTTAAAATTAAGAAATCAAGGTCTTTCTGATAGAGATAACTGGGCGATGTATGGCCACAACCACAGAATTGATCCAATTCAAGCATATATAGGAAGTGAATTAATTTCACATACTTCCCAACATACTAAAAAAAGAATATCAAATGCAAGATATTATGATCATTACTTGCAAAATATTAGTTTTATAACTATTCCTAAAAGAATCAATTGTGTAAAGGAGGTATTCCATACATATACTATTCAAGCAGATAAAAGAGATGAATTGCAGTCTTATTTGCTTAAAAACGGGATAGAAACAAAGATACATTATCCAATACCTCTTCACTTGCAGCCTGCCACTCGTAATCTTGGATATAAAGTAGGGGATTTTCCTGTTGCAGAGGAGCAGGCAAAGAAAATAATCTCAATTCCAGTACATTCCTATCTAACAGAGAATCAAAGAGAGTATGTTGTTAAGAAAATAAAAGATTTTTATTCTAAAGCTTAAAGATGAATGTTAAATATGTTAATTTACCTTTGCAATATAAGAGCTTAGAAAGTAAAATTACCCTTGCAGTGTGTAGAGTTTTGGAAAGCGGAAATTACATTTTAGGCACTGAGTTAAAGAAATGTGAAGAGAGTCTTGCAAAGTATTGCCAGAGCCAATATGCAATAGGGGTTGCAAATGGAACAGATGCTCTGATATTAGCTTTAAGGGCTTTAGATATTAAAGATAGAGATGAAGTAATAACTGCTCCTAATTCTTTCATAGCTACTGCTGGAGCGATAGTTGCTGCCGGCGCAAGGCCGAGATTTGTTGATGTGGGAGAGGATTATAATATTAATCCTGAACTTATTGAAAGTGCAATTAATGAAAAAACAAGGGCAATCATGCCTGTTCATTTGACTGGGAGACCTGCTGATATGAATGCTATATTGGACATTGCGAGAAAGCATAATCTAGTTGTTATAGAGGATGCAGCGCAAGCTATTGGCGCATTGTATTATGGGAAAAGGGTCGGGTCATTAGGAGATATAGGATGTTTTAGTTTACATCCTTTGAAAAATTTAAATGCTGCTGGAGATGGAGGATTTATAACTTTAAATAATGAAGATTTATATAAAAAAATAGTAAAGATTCGTAATCACGGACTAAAAAATAGAGATGAGGCAGAGCATTTTGGTTTAAACAGCAGATTAGATGAAATTCAAGCAAGTATAATAAATATAAAACTTGATTATATAGAAAAATGGAATGATGTTTGCAGGAAACATGCTTCTCGTTATAGAGAAGGGTTATTGGAAATAGTGAAAACTCCCAATGAATGGGCTTATGAAAGGCAAGTTTATCACACTTTTATTATTCAAGCAGATAAAAGAGATGAATTGCAATCTTATTTGCTTAAAAATGGAATAGAAACAAAAATACATTATCCCATTCCTATTCACTTGCAGCCCGCTGCTCGTAATCTTGGATATAAAGCAGGAGATTTTCCTGTTGCAGAGGAGCAGGCACAAAGGATACTATCGCTTCCAATTTACCCAGAATTAACACATGATGAAGTTGAAGAAGTAATTAGAGGCGTGAAAGGTTTTTATGGCTCTATGTAAATTTTAAATTGAAATTGAAGAATAGCACCGAAAAAGTTAAAAGGAAGCATAACTACCATCTTCTTGAGGAACAAAAAATGCCTGAAATAGAAATTCCGTTGCATTCCCATGCAAAAAGAAAGGGAGATGTAACCATTGCCTTAAGTCCAGAGATGATTAATGGCATGATTCTTGATGGAGATAAATTGATGTACCATAAAGATAGGATAGATGCATGGATGCGCGGTGAGCGTATAGCCCCCATTACTATAGACATGGCTTTAACAAGAGCATGTAATATGCGCTGTACATTTTGTTATGCTATGTTGCAAGAAAATGTTCTAGAAACATTTGAAGGAGATAAGAAAAAAATGGGCGTTAAGACTATTGATCGTTTCCTTGATGATGCAGCAGAGGTAGGTGTTAAAGGCATTAGTTTAATAAGTGATGGAGAGAGTACCGTTCATCCCTATGTTTATGAAGCAATCCTGCGTGGGAAAAGAAACGGTATTGACATGGCCCTTGGTACAAATGGGTTTCTTCTTAAGGACAACCGATTAGAGGAAGTATTACCAGCACTAACTTATTTAAGATTTAATTTTTCTGGAGGAGAACCTAAACGGTATGCGGAAATTATGGGATGCACAGAAAAAGAATTTTATAAAGTAACCAATACGATAAGAAAATGTATGGAGATTAAGAAAAAAAATAATTTAGAAACTACTATTGGTATGCAAATGGTGCTCATGCCTCAACATAAAGATCAACTATCTCCTCTTGCAAAACTAGGGAAAGAATTAGGAGTTGATTATCTTGTTATAAAACATTGCAGCGATGATGAAATGGGCAGCTTAGGTATAAATTATAGGGATTATCACGATATAGTAGATGATATTAAAGCAGCAGAAAAACTTTCTACAGATACCTATAAAGTTGTTCCTAAATGGTCAAAGTTATTGAGTGAAGGCAAAAGGGTATATCAAAGATGCTATGGCCCCCCATTTATTCTGCAAATGTCTGGCTCAAGTCTTGTTGCTCCATGTGGTATGTTGTTTCATGAACGCTATAAGGAGGATTTTCATATTGGCAATATTGCAGAGCAGTCATTTAAAGATATCGTGCGAGGCGATCGTTATTGGCAGGTTATAAATCATCTTAGCTCTGAAAAATTCAATGCTCAAAAAATGTGCGGTGCTCTCTGCCTTCAACATAAGGTAAATGAGCGTCTTTATTATCTTGTCGAGCATGGAATTCCTATTCCAGAACCAAAAGGCGAAAAACCTCTACATGTCAATTTCATATAATATAGCACCACTGTTTTTAAAAGGATAGTAAAGAAGAGTTCCTTATGGAAGAATTACCGAATTTTAATTCCAAAACAGGAATAAGTAAGGAATACGTGAAAGCCTTTGGGCGTCTCAATATGTATTTTCGCAGTATATACGGAAAAACAACTACTCCCCGCATAAAAAAATTCGCATATGATAATATAATAAGGTTTCCATATAGGGTAAAGATATATACAGAATGGTTTAAACCAGAAGATTTCGGAAATGTCGTCAATGAGCAAAATAAAGAAGCTGTTCAAAAACTTGAAAAAATAGCCCAAGAGTTAAATATGCTTCTAGAAAAAGAAAAGATATTAGAAGGAAGCGAAAAAACCGAATCATACCGTCCGCTCATTCTTTTTAATCAGGCAATGGAAACAATCTTAGGAGTGTCAAATTTTGATTTTAAACAAATCTGCGAATTAGGAGATTCAGAAATTAATAAATATTTTTGGTAAGATAAGAAAATATTAGGAAAATATCTGATTCTTGTGCTTTAGTAAAATTTTTTTAAGAATATCAGGCATATCTAAAGCCATTACTTCTTCAAATGTAAAGTATCCTAATTTTTGCCCTTCAAACAGTTGAATATTATCTAAAGGAGCATCGATGGAGCCTTTAAAGAAAAAAATTTTTTCTGTCCAAGATTTTGTTGTAAGGGTAATAACTGTTTTAGCCGTGCCTATAAAAGTAATGGCTTTAACAGGAGAATCAATTTCTTCGCTTAGTTCTCGCTTAATAGCCTCAAGGGGGCTTTCACCTATCTCTTTATGTCCTCCTAATAATCCCCAAAAGTTAGGAAAGGGTATTGATGGTTTATTATCTCTCAATTGAAGCAAGAATTTTTTATCTCGAAGTAAAAAGATAACAACAGACTCTTCCATATTTTTTAGTATGCACATATGTTTTAAATAATTATTGATAATTTTGATGAGCACCATAAGAAACTAAAATAAGACCTATAAAACTTAATAGTTTTATTGAAATAAATATCAGTAAGCTTAATACTAAAGTTCCTAGGAGACGTCATGATATAGATGATACACTTTCATTATCTTTAAATATCATTTAGAAATTTATCCTAAAAGAAATATTATGATATCAAAAGATGAGCTTATAGAATTTGAAAAAAAGATTGCAAATATGTTTGAGGAGAGAAAAATACCCTACCCAATTCATCTGTCAGGTGGGAATGAAGACCAATTAATTGAAATATTTGGAAAGGTTAAGAAAGGAGACTATATCTTCTCAACACATCGTTCTCACTATCACTATTTACTGGCAGGAGGGAAACCAGAGAAGCTAGAGAAGATGATCTGCGATGGAAAAAGTATGCGTATTATGGATAAGGAACTAAATTTTTTTGCTTCATCCATTGTTACAGGATGCTGTGGAATTGCAGTAGGAGTTGCCTTAGCTCTTAGAAAAAAATTAAGTAAGCAACAGGCATACGTCTTTGTAGGTGATGGAGCAGAAGATGAGGGGCATTTCTACGAGGCAGTACGATATGTTGATGGATGGCAGCTACCTTGCACATTTATTATTGAAGATAATGGTTTTTCTGTGAATACCCCGAAATCAGCACGTTATAATACCTCGGAAATAAATTGGCCAGCATGTGTAAAAAGATATCATTATACAAGAACTCTTCCTCATGTTGGAATAGGTAAATACGTAACTTTTTAATATGTTATATCGAGAAGCACTAAAAATGGCAATGGACTCTCTAGCAATAATGCCAGAAACTTTCTTCATTGGATACAATATCAATTATGATACTCGCGTTTACGGGACTTTAAAAGATATTCCGCAAAATAAGTGTCTTGAAATGCCTCTTGCAGAGAATTTAATGACAGGAACTGCTATCGGCATGTGCCTTGAAGGGTATCGACCTATCCTTATCTTTGAAAGGCATGATTTTATGTTAAATGCTTTTGATGCACTTATTAATCATTTGGACAAAATGTCCCAGCTTTCTCAGGGCCAGTTTACTCCGCAGGTTATTATACGGGCAATTGTAGGCTCTAATAAACCTCTAGATCCAGGACCGCAGCATACACAAGATTTTACGAAATTCTTTCAGGAGTATCTTTCTTTTCCAGTATATAATTTAAAAAATTCTCAAGAAGTAATAAGAAGGTATAAAGAAATACAAAATTATCGCGCTCCTGTGATGCTTATAGAAAGAAGGGAACTTTACGATAAGGAGTAAGAGTAAAATATTGGAAGAAGGAGAAGATTTTAATAGTATAAATATATATTCCATTTCTGATGGAATACTTAAAAACACATCGCTGGCAAATCTTGCTGAGTCTTATCACTTTCTTTGGAGGCATTGCAAGAATCATTAATACCTACACGAAATCACCCTCTGGGGATTCAGCCCACTTCACACTGCATGCAGTAAACTTTCTTAATTCTGGGCTGTTAGTAACATGGGATCAATCAACTTATCTCTGGTATGCTCTTACAGATATTTTCTATAGACTTTTTGGCATAACTCAGTTTACCTCGCGTTTTGCTTCTATTATTTTTGGTACAGCAACTATCCTACTTATGTATCTATTTGTAACAGAATTTTCAGGAAGCAGAAAATTAGGAATTATTTCTTCAGCTATCTATGCATTCACACCAGCATTTATTTTCCATGCAGCTGATGAACATGACATATCTGTACTTTTCTTTGTGCTACTTATATTTTTCTGTTTACTTTATGGCTTAAAGCATAATGCTAAATTTTATATATTACTTTCAGGGGTTTTTTTTGGTGTCGCATCAATGTGGAAAGCATATGTTCCTCTTTTTATTCTGCCATATGTAGGTTTTATTCTCTATTATCATCGGAAAAAAAATTTTAATATAAATGAGCATCGCAAAACTTTCCTTTATACTTTTCTTATCATTGCTTTACTCGTTACTCCCACACTTGCTTATAATTATCTTAATTATAAACATAATCAGGTTCCTACATTCTTTTTCTTAAAATTTTTCAATGGGTTGAGCAATGAAAAGACAGATGCTTTATATGGTTGGGTATCTGGAGGAGAGCTCTATCGCAATGGTACATTTTTTTCTCGTGTTTTTTTTGATGGAAGCCCAGGTAATCCTGATGATAGCACATCATTATTATATGGCGGTTTAACATATTCTCTCTATGCTAACGGACATGTCCTTGTTCTGTTGTCTTTATTGGGATTGATACTATTATTTCTAAGAAGAAAGAGCGATATTTTCGCAAAAGACTATCTCTTTTTCTATCTTTTATATTTTATTATCCCTTTTCTTTTTCTCATTGACGGAAATATTCTCCACAAGCACTATGCGCATTTTCTGGCATTTGCTATTCCCGCAGTTGCTTATCTCTTCCTAGCAGTTTACACGTATGCAAGTACCAGAATGCCTTTGCTAAAAAAATTAGAAATACATCCTTATTTGGTTTTTATTATCATAATACTTTATGTTTTCTTTGTAACTTTATCCTTAGTTAATCCAACATGGGGGACTTTTTTCTCATCTAATCCAGAAGGAAAATTAATGGACTATAAGATTAAGAATATTCCTGCAGATTCTTTAATTATTTATGACGATAGAATATATAATTCTTTAGCAGGTTGGCTATTTAATGATCGCTTATATATTCCTGTGAGTTCAGTTAATCAGTTTATTAGCTATAATCAAAATTCTAGTCAGCGGCAAAGTGTTTTTGTATTTGCTGTTGAGTGTGCTATAGATGATTGTGGGTGGGGCACTATACACGCAAATCAACCCCTAAATAATTCTATGGAAGGATTTTTTTCTTCACTTCAAGATCAATCTGTTCCTATAGTATATACAGCATATACAAAAATATCTGGCATTCCTTATTATAATCCCCTAATAACTAAAAAAACCAGTCCCGATGCATACTATAAAGTATATCGTTTGCCGATGGAAATTGATCTCCAGCTTGCACAGCAGGTAAAAAATCAATATGAATATTTTCTTTATCCATCGGGTTATGCAAATAAAGGATTGTCCATTTTTAAACAATTTACCTATATACCAGAAGGAGCATTTGAAAAATTATTAAATACGCTAGGTTGGACTATTTTTTATATCAATATAATTATAAGCTTTATTGCATTATTGTTTGTGATTTTTGAGCTATATGTACGTTTATAAAGGAGGCATGGTCTTCTAATTGCTAAGAACATGAAAAAACCAACCCTCTCAGTTGTTGTTCCTGCTTATAATGAAGAAGAAAATCTTTCTAAAGCAGTGGAAAATTTACTCAGTGCTGTTAAAAATAAATGCGGAGATTATGAGATATTAATATTCAATGACTGCAGCAAAGATAAAACCGGAGTTATTGCTGATAAATTAGCCTCTAAAAATAAAAAAATAAAAGCAATACATAACGAGAGAAATAGGGGCCTTGGATATAATTACATAACTGCTGCTAAAATGGCTAAGATGGATTATTTCTGTCTTTTTCCAGGAGACAATGAAAATGCTGTAGAATCTTTCTCTTCAATGTTGGATAATATAGGAGAAGCAGATATTATTATTCCATATACAATAAATACTGGGGTTAGATCATTTAATCGTCTTATAATTTCTAATTCTTTCACAGTATTATTAAATGTCTTATTTAATTTAAATCTAAAATATTTCAATGGTAATGCAGTTTACAGAACTAAAGACTTAAAAAAAATTGAAGTTAAAACACATGGCTTCGCTTACAGTGCAGAAATATTAGTAAAACTTCTCAAAAAAGGATATAGCTATAAAGAAGTGGGAATTACTATAAATCCTACAAAAAAAACAAAAATATTTAGAATAAAAAATATCATAAGCGTATTTTGGACAATCATCATGCTGTTTTTTGATATCTATTTAAGGAAATAAAAAACAGAAATACTTATTAACTATATTTTTTATTTTTTCCCATGTTAGTTAAGGTGCTTGGAGCTATAGACTTGTTATCTGCAATACTATTTTTAATGATTACGTTTAGTTTAACTCCTTTTACAATCCTTGCCGTTTTCTGCTCTATTCTCCTATTATTAAAAGGAATGTTTATCTTTACAGGTGAAGTGGTCTTAAGCCTAGTAGATTTATTTTCTGGAATATTATTAATACTATCTATATTTTTAACTCTCCCAGCAATTTTAGTATGGGTGCCTGCTTTTTTGCTTTTAGCAAAAAGTTTTGTTAGTTTTATGTAAACCTTATTTCAGTATATTCTTACCAAGCCAAACACTAAACAAGTATTCTCTTCTATAAAGAACATCTTTTCTAGCCATATACAAAACATCCAAAAGAGAATGAAATACCATTCCAATAAAAATATAAAAAAATGGGGCTAAAAATAATCCTAAAATTCCAATTAAAGCATGGCTTTCAACGGTATGTAAGAAATGAAAATCGCCTTTTTTTCTAATCCCTTGGACATGCTCTTTCATATGCTCTTCTCCTTCCTTTTTATGATAATCAAATGATTTAAACAAACTCCATTGCCCTGTTTTTAAAAGGGAACACAAGTAATGGTCAATATCAATAAATATGCTTGCAAAAAGAACAAGCCCAAAATAAATTAGAGGTGTATGAGGTGCAGCAACCCAAAGTAGCAAAGTAAAGATTATTCCCAGCACAATATGCCATCTTGGTAACATTTATTCCTCCATCTTTCTCACCATCTCCGCGAAAGCAGGTCTCGTTATCAAAATTCCTGCAAGTACTCCTATAATTGTTGTAAAGGCAAATCCGCGAAGCATTTGCGCACCTGCCCAAAATAAAGGCAGCATAGCTGCAATAATAGTGAAGAATGCCCCCAAAATAACAAAAAGTGCTCTCTTGATTCTTTCCTTAATACTAACATGCCTATTTGAAACTGATTCATCTATAATGACAATTTGGTCATTGACTCCTGTTCCAATACCTGCTATAATGCCAGCAATGCTCGGAGCATCTAAATTCCAGTTGATAAAAGCCGCAACCCCCAATGTAAGAATGGCTTCAGAGACCATAGTTAATATCACTCCTAAAGTAAGTTTAATTCTCCTATACTTTATAAAAATAACAACTGACACAATTAAAAATACAATCCCTCCTAAGAGCATAAGACTTTCTGTAAATTCTTTTCCTAACAGAGGAGAAATAGTATCAAGTTTCACAATCTCAAGCTGATAAGGCAGGCTTCCTGTTTGCAAAATAGTTTGAAGTTGCCGCATTTCTTTTCGCGCTTCTTCATTAGCAGAATCAGCTGTTGCTCCAACTTCTGAGCCCTGTATAGAAATTTCTGTAGTGCGCAATCCCCTTAAACCGCTGCTTATTGATAAAGAGCTTACTTCTTTTTCATCTATATAGAGATATAGTTTTTCAGATAGATATCTGCTATCTGCAGGATCTAAGGTTAAATTTCCTGTAAGTAAAGCGTGGCGTTCCGCAGCCTCTGGACTAAGTGTAATAGAAAAATCAAACTGGCAAATATACCCTCCATCTTGAGCAGGATCGCATCTTCGCACACCAGCGCAAGTCGCATCATTTCTGCATACATTAGTAATGTCGCCTTCTTCGCTTCTAAAAGCGCTCTTATTGCCTACTTTTGCCTCAAACTTTCCTTGTTGTGCAACCAATGTTTCTATATCATCAGGAGTTGCTCCTGCTATCTCGATAAGCACAAATCTATTCCCTTCCAAGTCAAGTACATCCCTTACAGTTGTGTCGCCAATACCATAAACATTAAAACGTTCATTCATTAAATCAACAAGCTCACTGATTTTTTCTGCAGAAAGTGTCGCATTAACAGGCTTCACTAAAGCCCTTGCTCCTCCAGTCAAGTCTAATCCAAGCTTAATCCGTGATTTTGGCAAATCAGCGACACTAATTTCCGGTGCTTGCTCCGCAAAATAGATAAATTCCCCAGAATCTGTTGATATTGATATGCGTGTATTGTTCTGCTTTAATATAAATTCTTCTTGAACAACACGAACATAGTCTTCGCTTGTTTCAATTGTTTTTCCATTCAATAATGTAATTATCATTCCCGGGCGTAATCCCTCAATAAAAGCAGTTGAATTATTATCAACACTTTTTATAACAACTCCTTTTTTAAAGCTCGGCGAGATAGAGAGCACAGCCAGAGCTAAAATAATAAGTAAAATCCAGACGCGAATACCTATTTTTGCCATGTTAGGAAATACCTTTTTTCACTGCATACCATTTAAGAATACTTGCATTAGTGAGCCAAGTATTAATAATATCAGCACTCAGCCCCAGAGCGAGAATAAGAAAAATCTGCCTAAAAGAATCAGGCAGTCCTGTTATAATGAAAAAAGCAGGAAGCACTGCAGCTAATCCTGTTACAGTCATGAACATCCCGGTTTTAAATGCACCATAAATTCTTTCATTTACTGTTCCTTCACGTCTTTTGAGCACTCTTGTAGTAAGCAAAATATCTGTATCAACTGAATATCCAATGAGCATTAAGAATGCTGCAATGCCTGCAGCAGATAATCTAATGCCCAAAAAATCAATCAATGCCAGCGGCATTACAATATCTGCAAAAATAGCAAAGATAACCGCTAAACTTGGAATGACAGTCCGAAAGAGAATAAAAATAACCCCTGAAATAAGAATAAAAGAGAATAAAAGCGCAATAATTAGTTGGCGATAAAAATTCTGGCTAAGCGCAGGACCAGTAAATTCAACTGCGGTATTTTCAGTTGTTAATTCATAACCAAGAGCTTTTTCAATTCCAGCTTTCAACTGCTCTGGCTGTGCTGATGAATCAATAAGCACAGCCACTGGAATTCCGCTTTGAATATTAGTAATGGTCCTTATATAAACATCAGGAAACTCTGGTTTTAATGCTTCTTCCAACTTCGCAATATCTGCCTTCTCTGTCAGCGTGACAGTTGTTCCACCTGCTAAACTCGCATCTCTAAGCAAGATGTCGCCATTTTTAGTATAAAAATAACCTATGTATGCTAAGGAAATAATTAGCAAAGCTATAGGAATAACTAGCAAAATTTTGTACCTTCTGTCATACCAATGCTTTTCTAAGCTTAAAGATAATGCCTGAGAATGCTGTTGATTATGATCATGCTCCATGTTGTATTTATCTAAAGAAGATTTCTGACTTTTAAACTTATTTATGCGCGGTACGGGAATCGAACCCGTGAATACTGGTCATTTCAATATAGACACTGTGTCATTATTATGGAAACCAGTCATTATGCCATTTAATTAACCGCGCTCATTCATATTATCTTTTTATGGGTTTTAAATATTCCGCTAACAAACGCTCCCGGCAGGATTTGAACCTGCGACCTTCGGGTTAGGACCCCGCGACTCTATCCGGGCTGAGCTACGGGAGCTTGCTCCTGTAGAAGTTTCTCCCAATTTAAAGATATCTGAAGAAGAAATAAATTTAAAGTCGTAGAGTATTATATAAGATTAAATAAGCCTTTTTGTATAAGTAAATATATAAATATTACAAAGTTTTATAAACTATAGAATATCTATAGTTTAATGATAAGTAGTATTCAGTTAAGAAATGACGTAAAGCTACAACTAGCTAGTTTTAAAGAAAGAGATAATGAGAGTTTTGAAGAGGTAATTGTTAGAATGATTAAACAAGTTGAAAGACAAAAGAGAGAGCAGAAAGCTCTTTTAATTGAGGGGTATAAGGAGATGGCTGAAGAAGGTTTAAGAATACAAAAAGAATTTGATACTATTGAAGAGGATTTGGATTGGGAATGGAAATAAGAAGGGGAGATATTTTCTTAGTTAATTTTGAACCTGCTCGAGGAAGTGAGCAGAGAGGGATTAGACCTTGTCTGATAATCCAAAACAACGAAGGAAATAAATATATCCCTCTTACTATTGTTGCACCAATAACTTCTAAGATTTTTTCTAAAGATTATCCTACAAATGTTTTTATGAGAAAAGAAGACTCTAAATTAGATAAAGATTCTACTATCTTGTTAAACCAGATAAGAACTATAGACAAATCCAGGATTTTAAAAAAAATATCGAATCTTAATTATTTAATAATGAATAAGGTTGATTTGGCTATAAAGATAAGCTTAGGATTAAGCTAGATATCTTAAGGGATTTTATCCGCCTGTAGGAAAGAAGTTGCCGATACTTTAATAGGAAAATATCCTCCAAGAGCAGGGATTGTCTAAATAAATCTTCTTTTTCATGCGGGGAGGAGGATTCGAACCTCCGTAGACACTAAGTCACACGGTCTTGAGCCGTGCCCTTTTAACCGCTCAGGCATCCCCGCATCTATTGTAATATCCTATAGATGTTTTAAATCTTGAGGTTTCTTTTCAATTGGTAAAAGAATAAATATTTTTTGTTTATTTTTCCCAAAAAGATTTAAATACCATCCCTACATCAAAAAAGTGAGGACGGCCATAGTCATCAGGAAATACCCGATCCCATTCCGAACTCGGAAGTCAAGCTGGTGACGTCGGTTGCAGTAGTCTCCTACAAGAGGCGAGACACCGATGCTGTCTTCGTTTTTTCTGAATATTTTAATTTTTTCATCGCCTTATAGGAGTTCAATTAATATAAAGTATCAATTATGGCCATAGAGTTGAACCCATAATTTTTTCATCTTTTCTCGAGCATCTTTATCTACCTTATTTCTACCTTCTTTAACTTTTTTTCTTATGATGTCAAGTTCTTTGCTTGAATTTTTCAAAGCTCCGAAAAAACGTGAGAGATTGCCTATTTCATCATTTGAAATTCTTAAGATGCTTTCACTAAAACTTTCCTCTTCCTTCTTCAGCCCCTTTAAGGTATTATAGGCATTTTCAGTTACTGTAATAGTTTTAACTGCCATAGTATGTTTATGTTTAAACATAAACATCATTATATTTAAATCATTCTACAGGTTTAATTACTTTTCTCAGGTAAAGAGAGTAATTTTCCAGTCCTTATCTTATTCTGAAAGAGCAAAACTTCGCGCATCTCTGTCTTTTTCTGCCTGCCTGCGCAGAAGTTCATAAGACATGCTAAACAAAATAATTCCGTCTGAAATTATTTTAGTCTTATCTTTTTTAATAAGATTGCCTGCTACCTTTAAACTTCTATTTATTGAACTAAAAAGAATTGGATTTTCATTTTTTACCCTAATAAGATTACTCTTATAAAATCCTTCCAGGCCTTTAGACCCCATAATATCATACACTTCTATTATATCATGATTAAAAGAATCAATAGTATCTTGAGACACTTTAGGAAAACAGGGT
>CAYIDE010000002.1:0-21332 GCA_964362065.1 Candidatus Woesearchaeota archaeon
TCAGAAAAAAATCCTTTCCAAGCGAAATAGCTAAGCAAGGCAATTAAGAGAAATACTATGGACTGAAGAAATGCAAATTTTCTGACAATTGTTTTTCTTGAGTGAGACTCCATGAGTTTATCACTGTATAACTGTGCTAAAGGAGAAATTAAATTAGTAAAGGCGTTGAGAAATCCAATTTGGAGAGGTGATGCTTTTAGCGCGAGAGCCAAGGGAGTAATATAAGTTTCAGAAATGCTGCTAGAAACGCTTGTTGCAGAGCCTTCTTTGATACTTACAGAAAGAGCTTTTTGCCTGAGGTTTATTTGTTTTTCATCTTTTAACTTTTCAGATAGAGCAGATTTTGTGCCTCCTTTTTTCATCCCTTTACTACTAAAAATAAATTAATAAATGTATGTTTTGTATGAGCTTTAACCAGTATAATTTTTCTTAAGCATTTACCAAAATTCTAAAAAAGGATACTTTTAAGCCAACGGGCAATGACTTACCGAAAATTAGTTCGATAAGTAAAATTTTTGAAAAACTATTTATAAACAAAAGTAAGTAACTCTAATTGTGAAGATATATTTTTATACTAATTTTATTTGTTAAAACAATGAAAGAGAGAGATTTGGCAATTATTTTTCTTTGGCCACTTCTAATATTGATAGCGGTTTTCTTTTTAGACCTTAAAATAAGCTATTTTGCGTCTTTATTACTCATTTTTGGTATTCCAAGCTTTTATTTATCAATTAAGAATAAAGGTAAAGTCAAGAAGGTTGCATTGTTTAGCATTTTTGTTAGCATACCAATAGCAATAATTGTTGAATTAATTGCTTTTGGAGAGAAAGCATGGAGTGTTCCGGAAAGCATATTTCCTTATAGGTTTTTTGGATTTTCACCATTAGAGAACTACATTTGGCAGTTCTTAACAGTATATTTTATACTAATATTTTATGAACATTTTTGTAATATGAAGTTTCAACCTAAAATTTCTTCAAGGATAAAAGTAATGAACTATGTTCTTTACTCTATAGCTTTGCTTGCAATTTTGATATTTATTATTAGCCCATCTCTTCTTAATGCTAATTATTCTTATATTTGGTTTGGCGTTATTTTTTTAATAATCCCAACGGTATCATTCTTGGTAAAATATCCTTCTTTTTTTCTTCCATTTATTAAGGTGCAGGTATTCTTTTTTTATATTCACATGATATTTGAGCTTGTAGGATTGAATTTGAATCATTGGGTTTATACAGGTAGTAATTTCATTGGATGGTTTTCGCTTTCAGGATTAAGAATGCCAATTGAAGAATTATTCTTTGTCATGATTATCGGCGCGTTTGCAACATGCTCTTATTATGAGTTATTCACAAATAAGAGTTTAAAATGATAAAGGGAATTAATAAATGTATGTTTTGATTTCTTAAAAACTGAAGAACGAAAAGTTTATATAGTATTGTATAAAAATAGATACATATGTATCATAAAAGAAACAAAGAACTTGATGTAATTTCTCTTTATAGCGGAAACTATAAAATAGAATTTTATTTAAGACAGATAAGTAAACTAGCAAAACTGCCTCTTAAAACTTGCCAGAATGTTCTTGTTACTTTTGAAACAAAAAAGATATTAAAGGGCAAAGTTGAAGGAAGAAATAAATATTTTAGTCTTAACCTGGATAACATTCAGACAAAATCAATATTGCTTCAAGCAGAAATATATAAAACAGAGCTTTTTTTAGAATTATATCCCCAATTTAAAACTTTCTTAAAAGAACTGAAGACTAATACTCTGATAGTTATCTTTGGAAGTTTTGCTAAATTAGAATCAAATAAAGATTCTGATTTGGATTTATTGATTATCTCAGAAAAAAAACAAAAACTTCCTTATCATTTACTGCCATATAAAGTGCATGAAGTAAATTTATCGGAAATTTCTTTTATTAAGGCAGTAAAGGAACAAGAAACTTTGATGAAAGAGATAGAAGAAAAACATGTAGTTCTGAATAATCATTCACTTTATGTAAATACAATTTGGGGGCAATATGGAAGGTAAGAAATTAAAATGGTGTTTCAGGTTGAAGGATGGTCTTAAAATAGCTGAACCAAATGAAAGATTGTCAAAGTCGTATCTTGAACAAGCGAAGTCATCTTTATTAAGAGCAGAGAAAGACTTGAATGATGGCGACCTTATTTGGGCGACTGTGGCTATTTATTATTCTGAATATTATGCACTTTATTCATTCCTGCAAAGAATAGGAATAAAGTGTGAAAATCATGCTTGTTCGATTCTTGCAGTAAATTTATTGTTAGGTGATGATAAAATTAAAACTATAAATGAACATAAAGATAAAAGAATAGATGCTCAATATTATATGAAAATTGATCAGGAAGTAAATATTAAGGCAATGCTTCAAGAAGCTAAAATATTTGTTTCAAATTTTGATGAACTTATTTCTAAACTAACAGAAAGCGAGATAGAAAAGTATAGAGAAAATATTTCCAAAAGTAAATGATCTTTTTTTAATAAAACTAAGCGAAAAGTTTATATAGGATAGTATATACTAAAAGTGTATACATGATAGGATGCACTAAAATACAAAATGACAGATATCTTTGACGCGAAAATTTTATGCAAGGAATGCAATGTTCCTATGAAACCTACAATAGTAGAGCGTAATGGTCTGGAGTTGAGGGCTGTGAAATGTCCAGAATGCGGAGACAAGATAATTCATCCTGCAGATTTAAATGGATTGGAACAATTTAAAAATTTAAAGGGAAAGACTTTTAATGTAAAGTTGCGTATTGTTGGTAATAGCCACGCAGTCAGTATACCAAAAGAGATTGTTGATTTTATCCATGAACAGCATCGCTCCATGAAGAGAGATATGGATGATATGGTAAGAATGTGTTTTGAGGATTTTGGAAAATTAAGCCTGCGTTTTTGGGATGAAGATGATGAAGATGATGAGCAAGAGGTTTACGATTCCGAAAACTATAAGAATAAGCATGATGATGCTAATGATGTGCGTATTCTTTCACTGAAGAAATTACGTAAGGGGAATAGAAATGAAAACTGAGGAGATTAAATTAAAAGTTGTTGAGGCATTGCAGGACGATGCTTATAAAGGCATTGCTCGAGTTGACCCTAATCTTATGCGCGCTTTAGGGCTAAATAGAGGAGATATTATTTCTATTAAGGGAAGCAGAGAAACTGTTGCTATAGTTGACAGGGCATATCCTGCTGATGTTGGAGAAGGCATTATTCGAATTGATGGTTTAATTAGAAGAAATGCTCGCACTAGCGTTGGTGAACAGGTTAGTATTACTAAAGCTGGTGTGAAAGCAGCAGTCAAAGTTTCAATTGCTCCTGCACAGCAGGGCATTATGGTGCAGGGAGATCCTGAACTATTCAAGAATGGCTTGCTTGGCAGAGCAGTTGTCAAGGGAGATATTATCTCTTTGGGAGGGGTTCAGCGTAGAAGAGATTTGATGGCAGAGGGCATGCCTGATTTATTTGGAGATTTGCACGATTTATTTGGCTCAAATTTTGGTTTTTCTGGTTTCCAACAGATAAAATTTTTGGTAGTGTCTTCTACTCCTAATCAAGCATGTATCATAAATGAGAGGACAGAAGTTTTATTGCATTCCAAGGCAATGGATGTAAGTGAAGAGTCAGTTCCAGAAGTGACATATGAGGATATTGGTGGCCTGACAGAGGAAGTGAGAAAAATTCGGGAAATGGTTGAGCTGCCTTTAAAACATCCTGAAATTTTTGATCGTTTGGGTATTGAGGCACCTAAAGGTGTTATTTTACATGGGCATCCAGGGACAGGCAAGACTTTGCTTGCAAAGGCAGTTGCAAATGAAACAGAGTCTAATTTTGTATTGCTCAATGGGCCTGAAGTCATGAGCAAGTTTTATGGAGAAAGCGAAAAGAAAATAAGGGATATTTTTGACGATGCGGCAAAGAATGCACCGAGTATTATTTTTATAGATGAAGTTGATGCTATTGCACCGAAAAGAGAAGAAGTGCAAGGAGAGGTTGAACGAAGAGTCGTGAGTCAGTTACTAACAATGATGGATGGCCTTAAATCCAGAGGAAAAGTAGTGGTAATCGGAGCAACGAACAGAATTAATTCTTTGGATCCTGCACTGCGAAGGCCAGGCAGGTTTGACAGAGAAATTGAGATAAGTGTTCCGGATAAAACTGCACGTCTCAACATTTTGAAAATTCATACAAGAAATATGCCTCTTGCGAAGGATGTAATATTAGAGAATTTTGCAGGCAAAACACATGGATTTGTCGGAGCAGACTTATCAGCGCTAACCAAAGAAGCAGCAATGCATGTTTTAAGAAAAGTTCTTCCAAGTCTTAGACTTGAAGAGGATGAAGCAATTCCAAAGGAGGTTTTAGAGAAAATTATTATTCATCCTGAAGATTTTGATGCTGCATTAAAAGTGGTAAGGCCGAGTGCGATGCGCGAAGTGCTTGTTGAGACTCCAAATGTAGGATGGAATGATATCGGAGGTTTGGAAAGGACTAAGCAATCACTCAAAGAAGCTATTGAATGGCCGGTAAAATATCCTGATAGTTTTAAAAGATTAGGTATTAGGGCACCGAGAGGAATATTACTCTATGGGTCACCCGGAACAGGCAAGACAATGCTTGCAAAGGCTGTTGCTAAAGAGAGCGAGGCAAATTTCATTCAGGTGAAAGGGCCATCATTACTGTCAATGTGGGTTGGAGAGAGCGAGAAAGGAATTAGAAAAGTTTTTGAAAGGGCAAGACAAGTAGCTCCATGCGTGGTTTTTTTTGATGAATTGGATGCGCTTGCTGGAAGGAGAGGTGTTGAGGCAGGGACTAAAGTGACAGAAAGAGTGCTTAATCAGCTACTTGCGGAATTAGATGGTTTGGAAGGACTAAAAGATGTAACGGTTATTGGAGCAACGAACAGGCCAGATATGTTGGATCCTGCATTGCTTCGGCCAGGCAGATTTGATCGCATAATTTTAGTTGATATTCCTGATGCTGAGAGCAGGAGAAAAATTATTGAAGTACACACTCGCTCAACGCCTCTTTCAAAAGATGTTGAGCTTCAAGAATTAGTGAAATTAACTGAAGGATTTGTCGGAGCAGATATTGAAAGCTTAGTCATGGAAGCTGCTATGCATGCCTTGCGCAAAGATCCGAATGCAAAAATAGTTTCAAGAGAAGATTTTGACGAAGCCTTGAACCATGTGAAACCATCAGTATCTCCAGATACTGCAAAGCGATATAAGAAACTTGAGGAATATTATTTGAAGAGTGCAAAAGCTGGCGGCTTGGAAGTTGGGCCATTGTATGCTGGGTAGATTGTGGTCTCCCTAGTAAATTTTTTCATGATGATCAATATCAACAAAAAGAACAATGTTTTTAACTAGATCAACTTTAAATATTAGGACAAAATGTTTGTCAATATGAACTCGTTTGAACTCTTTCAAGTCATATCTTAAATTTTTGTAATGCTGGATACTATCTTTATTAGTGTTTACAATCTCTTTAATTTTTTTGTTAATGATTGCAGCCCGTTCCCAATCTTTTTTCGCGAGTTTCTTTAGTTTTATTTTAAGTTCGTCTGTTAGATCAAAAGAAAACATCTATACCTCACATAAGGCATCAAGTTCTTCAAACTTCATTTTTCGATTTTTGTTTTTTTCAAGATGTTTATTCGTAAGTTCTAAGATATGTTTTGCATATATTTCATTTGCTTCTTTTTCGACAATCTCTTCTCCATATATATCTATAAATTTATTAATTGCTTCTGATTTATCTATAAGGCCATACTTTGCCTTTACTACTGCTAGGACTTTATTTGCATATGCTCCTAATATTACCCTTGCAGAGATCATTTTGTTTTCCATGTGCATTTATTATGCACATTATATGCATTGGTTATTTTTAAATGTTTTGTATAGAGAATTTTTAAGGTAAATATAAATATTACTTTTTTCATTAAAAAGCATGAAAAAAGTGGAATGGGCACTGATAGTGCTGGCTTCTTTGCTGACTTTTGTTTTGGTTTATAGCCCTCATTTTTCATATCCCTGGCCATTGCATGCGGATGAATGGCATCATATTACAGAAGCAAAGAAGTTAGGGGCAGGAGAATATAGCTGGGGAAGCATAGGATATAGATTCGGTTTTCATGTAATTTTATTAGGGTTATCAAAGATTATTGATTTGGTGAGCGTATATCAGTTCCTGCCAGCAATTTGGGCAGTAATATCAGGGCTGACTTTATTTTATGTTGTAAATAAAAAAACAAAAAATTTTTGGATAGCATTTTTTGCCTTATTTTTTTTTGCATCATTGAAATCTAATGTAAATATCTTAGGGCTTTGGTTTTTCACACCCCTGACTTTTTCAATACCTTTTATTTTTCTTTACATTTATTGGTTTAGCGAAGGTTTCGCACTGCATAATAAAAAATATTTACTTTTTAGTTTAGGCATTATGTTATTTTTAGTTTTTGTCTATCCCTTGTCTGTGCTTTTCGCCTTGCCTTTTTTGCTAGTGTATTCACTATGGCATTTCTCATTTATCAAGAAAGAATGGAAATTTTTCTCTATCTTTCTGCTTGTTCCAATTGCTGGCTTAGCATTATTTGCTTATATGAATAACTTATCTTTTTTTATTACAATCGGTTCTTTGCTTGATTCCTTGATTTTTTCAAAAGAATGGGGAGTTTTAGTATTCGATAATTCTTTTCTGGAAATTTATAGCTTGATAGGATATGCTCTGGCAGGGGTTGGATTTTTTGCGCTATTACTTAATAAAAAAGGCAAGTTTAATTCATCATATATAATATATTTATTATGGCCTTTATTAGTGCTGGTCTCTATTTTTATTTTTTATATTTTTGATGTATCATTTTTGGTCCCATACCAAAGAAATCTCTACTATTTTGTTCTAAGCATGCCATTATTGAGCGCTTATGGCTTAACAGCGTTGCTTTCTAAATTGAGGTCTTTTGTATCTGATAGCGGGAAATATGCTATTAGGATTCTATTAATACTTGTAGCAATCATAGTCCTTTTCTTTTCGTTTTTGTTTTATTATTCAATTCCTGGAAAAGTAGGAGTGTATCATGTAATTGATGAGCAGGATTATAGAGCTTTAAGGTATTTGTCTTCTTTGGAAAAAGGCAGAGTGATGGCGACAGCAGAAGTTTCTACGGCTGTATATGTTCTTACAGGAAATAGGCCTGTTGCATCACTATACTTTTATGGTGATAGGAATGTATTAGAACAATTTTTTGATGGAGATTGTGCTCTGAAAAATGAGATTGCGCGCAGAGAGAGAGTAAAGTATATTTTTACTTCAGAGAAGATGGAATGTGGATGGAAATTGCTTTATGATGAGCAAAGGTATATTTACAGGGTTTAAGCATAATCTTTATATAATTATTTTTACATGCTTTTATTAGGAGAGCACTTGATATGCGAGATATAAAAAATCCTGAGGTGAGCGTGATATTGCCATGCAGGAATGAAGAAGAAGCGATTGGACAATGCATAATGGATATACAGAAAGTTTTTTCTGAACAAAAAATTCTTGGAGAGATTATTGTCTCTGATTCTTCAACTGATGGAACTGCAGAGATTGCTAAGCAGTTGGGGGCGATAGTTATACGTCATGGCAAAGAAGGATATGGAATTGCATGCATTGAGGGATTTGCAGCTGCCAGAGGAAAATATATGCTTCTTGCAGATGCAGATGGGAGCTATGACTTTTATGAAATACCTAAATTTTTGAAAGAATTAAAGAAAGGAGCTGATATGGTAATTGGCAACAGATTTTCAGGTAATATTAAGAAAGGAGCTATGCCATTAACTCATAAATATATCGGAAATCCAGTGCTTTCTTTTCTTTTACGACTATTTTTCGGGGCAAAAGTTAGAGATGTTCATTGTGGAATGCGCGCTATATCTCAAAGGGCCTATCAAAGATTAACATTACATACTACTGGAATGGAATTTGCATCTGAAATGGTTATGCAGGCAGTGAAGCATAATCTGCATATAAGAGAGATTCCGGTCAATTATTATCAAAGGCTGGGAAAGTCTAAGTTAAAAACTATTTACGATGGGTGGAGGCATCTCCGTTTTATGCTATTGTACACCCCACTTTATCTTTTCTTACTACCAGGGGCATTATTATTTTTATTAGGAATTTTAAGCACTTTTTTATTTTACTTTGGAAGTATAAATATTCTTGGTTTGGAATTATTTTATCATCCTATGTTTATTTCTTCTATGCTCATAATAGTTGGGTATCAGCTTATAATATTTGGGCTTTTTGCAAAAACTTATTCTATAATTCATTTAGGGGATAAAAGCACGACAATGGAATTTTTTTACAAGCATATTACCCTGGAGAAAGCAATTATAAGTGGAATGATTATGATTTTATTTGGGGCAGGAGTTTATTTATCTATTTTTTTGAAATGGATTGAAAGCGGATTTGGTGAGCTGCAGGAAGTTAAAAGCTCTATTGTTGCCTTGACTCTGGTTGTTTTAGGAGTGCAGACATTTTTTTCTGGTTTTATGCTTAGCATACTGGGAATTCAGGAGAGAAAATAGATGGAAATAATAGAATTTTTTTTGCGATTGCTGGGAAGCATATTTTACTTTCTGCCCGGCTTATTGCTAAATTTTATTATTTTTAAGAAGGGCACAATTTTAGAGAGAAGTATTTTTTCTTTGGCTTTAGGTGCAAGCATAGTTATTGTATCAGGCATTTTATTAGCAAATTTTGGGTGGTTTTCACCTATTTCTTTGAGTGTCTTTCTTTTAGGCTTGAGTGCATTATTAGGAATAATGCTGTGGAAGAAAAAAGCGCCCATCAAGATTCTGCCTGAAAAAGCTCTGTTTCCTATTCTTGGATTAACTGTTTTAGGTACAATATGGAGACTTTTTCTTCTTTCTCGTATAGATATTTTTGGTGATGCCTATGGTTATGCAAATTATTTAATCAGAAAATCTATATATTCAACTGGGAATATTGAAATTTTTGTTCCGAATCTAAATTTTTATACTGGGATGGTAAAAGACCATGCACAATTTTTGGGAGGAACATTCGCTAAGATATTTTGGGAGAGTATTGCACTTCCTTATCAGGGATTAGAGATTTTTTTGGGCGTTTTTATTTACTTAGGATTTATTTTTATAGTTGTGGAAAAATATACACAGAGAAGCGGGCTTGCTTATTTTGCATGTGCAGTGATGGCTCTGGGGCCTATTGAGATTTGGCATACAACCTTAGGATTTTTATATGATTCATTTTCTTATATAGCTTTATTTTCCCTGTTTTTACTATTTCGCTGTCCGGAAAAGAGATATTTTCTTAGTGCTTTATTAATCTGTTTTGCAGCTACTCTATCATATTACACAGCTGCACTTGTAGTTATTATTACGGCTTTGGGGTTTGCTCTTGCATGTTTTATACAGGGCATGCAATGGAGGAAGCCGTTTTTTCTCAACGCATTAGCTTCTTCACGGCAAAAAATTTTTATTTGGTTTTTGCTAATTGCAGGGATATCTGCTATATTTGTCTTTTTCTTTTCTCAAATGGCTGGATTTACTTTATCAATTGCAAAAACTTTCATACCATTTGCTGAGGAAAGAGAACCTATATTGGCATATAGTCCAATTTTTAAATTTTTAGGAATATCATTAATACGCTGGGAAGGAATCCTTCTTTTAATTTGTGGACTCACATTCTTTATAAGAAGATATTCTTTTTCATTTGAGCGCAGAGATATTTTCATAGCTCTTGCCTGTATTCCTGCTGCACTGCTTGGAGGCGCATTTTTCCTTGCAAATTTGCCGGCGCGGGGTTTTGATTATCTTGCTTTTTTTTCTCTTATTGCCCTGAAATTACCTAAAAAATTCTTAAGAGTTTTTGTTATTATTTTGCTTTTGCTTTTAGGAATTTCAATAGGTGTGAGAAATTATCAAGACCCTGCAATGCTATCTATTTCTTCCAGTGAAATAGCATCTGCTTCTACTATAGCAGATGAATTTAACGGCACTATTTTTACTGACCAGAGTTTTTCAAATTTACTTATTCAGCAGGATTATTTTGATGTTCAGGGCATTGATGATTATGATTTAAGAAATATTCCTATTTATTATAGTAATAATCTTTCAGGAAGTTTATTAGAATTAAGGGAGCTTGGCGCAGAGTATATTGCTCTCACAAAGAAAATGCGCGAGCAATATGTTTTAGACCTTAATATTGCCCAAGAGCCAATGAACAATGAAAAGATGTATGAATTATACTATAGAAAAGTTTATGATGATGGAGATGTGATGGTATATAAAGTGGAACAGATATGAAAATCGCAATATTTCATAATTTTATGGATAATATGGGCGGAGCAGAGATGGTGTGTTTGACACTAGCGCGAGAATTGGGGGCAGACATTTATACTACAAATATTGATATGGATAAGATTGCGAAGATGGGATTTCCTGATTCAAGGATAATAAGTATAGGCAGCGTTCCTAATAACGCCCCCTTTCGTCAGCAAGCTGCATTGTTTAGATTTAGAACTTTAAATTTAGGGGGCAAATATGATTTTTATATTATTGGGGGAGATTGGGCAGTTTCTGCTGCAGTCAATCATAAGCCAAATTTATGGTATGTTCATTCTCCTCCAAGAGAGCTATGGGATTTATATTCTCACATAAGGGAAAATCTTCTTCATAAATACAAGCGATTTCCATACGATGCATGGGTTTTTTGGAATAGGTTACTATATAGAAAATATGTCAGAGAGGTAGATACAATTGCATGCAATTCAAAGAATGTACAGGAGAGAATTAAAAAATACCTTGGTAGAGATGCGAGCGTGGTTTATCCTCCGGTAGATACTTCATTATATTATTTTTTACATAATGGAAATTTTTGGTTGAGCGTGAATAGACTGTTTGCGCATAAAAGAATTGAGATGCAAATGCGTGCGTTTGCCAAGCTTCCAGAAGAGCAGTTAGTTATTGTAGGAAGTTATGAGAAATCATCTCACTTTCAGCAGTATGTTTCTTATATTGAAAGCATTACCTCTCCTAATGTAAGAATTTTAAGTTGGGTTGATGCTGAGATGTTGAGGGCACTCTATGCAAGATGTAAGGGTTTTATAACAACATCTAAAGATGAGGATTTTGGCATGAGTGCAGTAGAGGCAATGGCTGCTGGGAAACCGGTCATTGCACCAAACGAAGGAGGTTATTGTGAGAGCGTTGTTGATGGGATTACAGGTAAATTAATTATGGATATTGATGAACAAAAATTAATAGAGGCAATAAAAGTAATTGGGAAAAATCCCAAGCAATTCAAGAATGCCTGCCTTCAAAGAGCGAAAGAGTTTGATACGAATGCATTTATCAGAGAAATGAGAAAGCTTATTTTTACTACTCAAACAGCGAGTTATTAGCTTTTCTTAAATTTCTCAAATTATAAAAATATTTTTTTATCTTATAGGGAAGGTCTGACTTATAGTTTTTATTGATATTAGGTTTTTCAATTCTGGTTTTTTGAAAAAGGAGGTCCCATTTTTTTATAAATAAGTCTGTTTTATAGCGTTCTTTAATTGTTTTGCGGGCATTATCACCTAGAGTTTTTGCTAGTTTTTTGTTTGATAGCAGAAGGTGCAGGGATTTTTCTGCTTCTGGAATGCTATTAACAATGAGACCATTGTATTCATGCTTTATAACATCAGAGTTAATCATTTTGAACGTGACTACTGGCATGCCTGTTGCCATTGCTTCCAAAGTCGTCATGCCTAATGAATTTGAGGGATTAAAATAAATCATATGCTCCTGATAATGTTTAATTAGCTGAGAATAGGTTTCTGCTTGGCCAATTGAGCAGGGTATTCCTTCATTTCCGTTTCCTAAAATATATATATTGAATTTTTTTGATAATGCCAAGAGCTTATCAAAGCCCTTTTCTGCTTTTCTTTTTTGAATATTATTGGTAACAACAAGAATGCTATTTTTATTTCCTATGTATCCTTTATATTTTTCTGTGTCAATGCCCATACCGATTATAACTTTTTTGGGAGAGCATGAGTAGGGAAGAATCCAGCTCTTTTCTGCTGTTTGGCTGGCAAATACATAATAGTTTATTCTTTTTATCCAGTCAATTGGAACTATAAAAGGTTCCCTTAGACAGTGTTCCTTAAATATCAATGGAAGAGCAAGATGTTTCAGATAGTTATATCCCAATTCATCATGGACAAGAATAATATCAAACTTAATATCTTCATTATTTAGGGATTTTATCAAGGTGTAATTTTTTGATTTTGGCCTTGATGCATAATCCCAGAATACCTCTCTGCTTTCTGGAATTTCAATAGAATAAAAATCATGTCCGGTTTTAGCAAGGTCAAATTGATAGCCAGTATGCACAGGATGAGTAAGTATATTCATATTATTTAGATGAGTATTTTGCTGTTTAATTTTTGTGCAAATAAGCCTCCAGTACTGATTTGCTATTGCCTTCTTTTTTGATATATCCATTTTCTAGCCAAATAACTTTGTCACATAATTTCCCAATTATCTTTAGGTCATGACTTACGAAAATGACTGTAGTTCCATTATCTACCAGCTCATTTATCTTTTTAGAGCATTTTTTCTTAAACCAAATATCCCCGACTTCAAAAACTTCATCTAACAGCAAGATATCGGGATTGCAGTTTATTGCTATAGAGAAAGCAAGTCGCTGTAGCATACCGTTAGAGAATTGATAAAGCTTTGTATCTGTAAATTTATCTAATTCAGAGAACTGAATAATTTCTTTGGTTTTTCTTTTTATATCTGACCTTGAGAGTCCAAAAAGAGAGCAGCAGATCTCTATATTTTCTTCCATAGTAAGTCTTTCATGGAATCCTAATGAAAGATTGATAAGCGAGATAATTTTTCCTTTAATATGAATAGAACCCTTATCAGGAACATAAATACCAGCAATTATTCGTAAAAGTGTACTTTTGCCTGAACCGTTGTCACCAATGATGCCTACTATTTCACCAGAATTGGCTCTTAAATTAATATTGCTGAGAACTTTGATGTATTTTACTGGGTTTATTCCTGAAGTTATGCTTAGAATTTTGGCAAGTAAACTGTGATTTTTATGCGCAGATATGTGAAATTGCTTGCTTATATTAGAGAGAATAATTCGCTCCATGTTATATGAGTTCTGCTAGTTTTTTTTCTTGTGTGTGATAAATGAGAATGCCTATGAGCAGAGCTGTGAGAGAGTAAATGACTGCACTCGTTATTAACAATAGATTAGGCATATTAGCATAAAGCATTGTTTCCCGTGCGAGAGTTATGAATACTGAAAGAGGGTTAAGCAAGATAAATTGTGCGAGAAAAGAGTTACTTTCTAATACGTAAAATATAGGAGTTGCTAACCAGAGTAAGCGAACAGCAAAAATCCAGATATTTTCAACATCTCTAAAAAAAATGGCGCTGGTTGCAAGAATAAGTGAGATGCCAAAAGTTAATATGGCGAGCAAGATAATTATTGGCAGATAATATAAGACAGTAGCAAGCTTGAGCCCTAAGAAAATTCCAAAGAACGCAAAGAGCAAAAATTCGAAGAAATGTACAAACAGACTTTTAAGGATAACAGAAGCAACTAAAGATATTTTTGGGAAATATATGGATTTTATTAATCCACGATAATCATAAATAATTCTTGTAGCTTCTTGGGTTGTTTGCTGAAAGAAGTTAAACATAATGATGCCTAAGAAAAGATAGAGAGGATAATTTTCAATAGATTGACCGAGCAAAGGTTTGAAAACTAACAGAAGAAGGAGAAACATGAGCAAAGGATTTAAGAGATACCAGAAAATACCCAAATAGCTCCCTTCGTTTTTCAGCTTAAACCATGCTTTTGCCAGAGCAAAGGAAAGATTCCATGACTTTTTTAGGTCGAAGGTTTTCATTCTTTTCTGAAAGCAAAAGGAAATTTTTAAAGGTATCTTTTGTATTTAATAAAAATATCTATATCTATAATCAATAGGAATTCATTCAGTATTTGAAATTGCCAGCAATTAAGTTTGATTTTTAATTGTGCAATCATAGGATAATTTAAATATCCAAGAGCTTATTTGCAGGCGTGGAAGAGGAAAAAAAAGAGTTAGGAGGAAGGAATTTGCTATTTATTCTAATAGCTGTAATAATAATATTCTTGATTTTTATTGCTTTCTTTGTTATGAAGGACAGAAGGATATATTTTTCACCTGCTGAACCAACAAATGCTGCTGCAACTGTAATATCTTCTAGTTCAATTAATATAAGCTGGCAGGATGCATCAATAGATGAAGAGGGGTTTGCAATTGAACGTTCTTCAAATAATGGCAGTACTTGGGTTTTAGCACATATTGCTCAGATAAATCAAACAAGTTATTTTGATACAGGGCTTTCAGCAAATATTAATTATCGTTATAGATTGTATGCCCTGCATAGCACTGGGAACTCTACTTTTGTTGAAGTTCAGGCAGCTACATTTGCGCTTCCTCTTGCACCTACCTCTCTATCTGCTGTATCAATATCGGCCTCTATAATTGCCTTGAACTGGCAGGATGCATCAATAGATGAAGAGGGGTTTGCAATTGAACGCTCTTTAGCCAATGGTGGTTCATGGTCTGGAATTACTAATGTTTCCCGTAATGTTATTAATTATAATGATACTGGATTAATAGCAAGCACTCATTACTTATATCTTGTTTATGCTTTCAATTCAAGTTCAGGAATTTCATCATATTCAAATATAGCTAATTCCACAACGCTTGCGGCTGCAGCAGTTCCTTCAGCACCTTCTGGGTTGAACGTGTTTTTAACACCTCCTGCCACTCTTAATTTTTCGTGGAGCGATAATTCAAATAATGAAGAAGGGTTTACCCTTGAGTATTTCAATGAAAGTATTTGGAGGTTCTTACTCTCAACACAAGAAAATAAGACTTCAATAACTTTTAACCAATTTGGATTAAATTCAACTATTTTTTATAGTTTTCGTGTTTTTGCTTTTAATGCAAGTATAGGGAATTCTTCTGCATCTAATATAATTCAAGCAACTGCATTAGCTCCTTTGTCTCCATTAATTTTGAACGCAAGGGCTATTTCTTCTTCATCCATTATTCTTAACTGGACTGATTCTTCTTCCAACGAAGAAGGATTCAATATTGAATGGTCATCTAATGGTACAAGTGGATGGCTATTATCACATAGAGCTTCACAAGGGAGTATTTCTTATACTGACACAGACTTAGAAGCTGGCAGGACTTATTATTACCGTGTTCAAGCTTATAACCTAGTTGGGAATTCATCTTATTCTCCTGTTGCCAATGCAACTACTCTAATAGAAAATGCAAGTTTAGCAGCTCCGAGTAATTTGAGAGCAAATGCTAGCTCATCTTCCAGCATTTTGCTAAGCTGGACTGATTCTTCGAGTAATGAAGAGGGCTTTAGCATTGAAAGGTCACAAGGTGGAACAACAAATTGGGTAAATGTAGATGGGGTTGGAGCTGACGTAGTCAGCTATGAGGATATTGGGCTATTGTCGAATACAGTTTATTATTACAGGGTAAAATCTTTTATAGCGAATACTGATTCTTCATTTTCCAATATAGCAAGTGCAAGAACTCGTATTTCTGGAATTATTGGCACAAGTAATACTGGAACTGCAGGACAATCAGTAGATGTGAGTAATGGAACCTCAACTACTGATTTAAGTACAGGGGTTTCAGAGCGCATTAATGCTACTGCACCAGAAATTCTGGAAGGTCAGGTTAGAAGAGGCAAAATTTTGTTTATCGGAATTATGATAGTAATTCTTGCTGTTTTGTGCGTTTTGCTTTATCTGGCGTGGTATCTATGGCATCCTCATGAACAAGAAAGTGTTTGGGGACATGCGCAGCCTATTAATCGAACAGTGATGTGATGTTTTTATTCAATGATAAAAGTTACAACAACAATAATTATTTAAATTGATTATTATTAATATATAATGAGGAAAGGATTATGGATTTTGATGAAATTAAAAGAAGAAGAAAGAAAGATGCATTATATGGTTCTATTGTAGGAGGATTAATTTCGGGTACAATTCTTTATGCTCCTATAGGTGCTGCGGCAGGTTATATTATGTCAAGGAACTTGACAGAAAACTCCACACTTTAGTGTGGAGTTGTTCCTTGAGCATCCAAAACACGAGTGCCTGCACAAACCACACACTTTAGTGTGTGGTGGCACATCGTGTTTTTGATTTTTGATAATGGTGATGGTTTAGCCGCTCTAATTGGCGGTCTAAGTGGATTAGTTTTAGGAGGTTCGATAATGGCTGTAGTCATCTACGACCGTAATTATTTAGAAGATATAAGGAGAGATGATTGTTTGGAACTATGGAGATTGAGTGAATGTGAGAGGATTGTAAAAGAAAATCAACAGAAAGATAAAAATATTAACTAATCTCTATAGAGTTGTGATAATTTTTTCTGTCTTTGTTAAAATTATTGTATGTTCAGCTTGGGCAACTTTGCCTTTACCAGATTCAATCAGCATAGGGTAATTATGTAATAGACCTGCTTCTTCTAATCTTTTTACTGCGAGAAGTGCACGGGAGCCGAATTTCTTTTCAAGCCACCTTGTGCAGAATGGGAGGGTATTATATTCAATTTTGATAAAATGCAAGAGTTGCCGTGCAATTGAATCACGAACATTTCCTTCTTTCTTAAGCATATAAATTCCTGAAAGCTTGCCATCTCTTACAGAGCCAAATCCATTGGTGGCAAATGGCTCTACAGCGTAGACACCTGACTGAAGGGTTTTTTGCTGAGAGTTATTGAAATTTGGAATTGTAATGCCTGCATGAAGATTATACTGCTCAATGGAATGGCCTGATAAGTTTCGTATGGGAGAGACTTTAAAATTTTTCATTGTGCTTTCTATTATTTCACCTATTTTGTTCAATGCAATTCCTATTTTTATTTCTTTAACTGCAGATTCAAGAGCTTTTTCTGCGGCTTCAATAAGAATTTTATTTTCATCGCTATTTTCTAAGTCTAAGGTGAAAGCAGTATCTGCGATAAAACCATCTTTATGCACCCCAATATCTACTTTTAGCAAGCCAAAGGCTGTTTCTTTCTCATTGCTTGATGGAGTAGCATGAGCGGCAATTTCATTTATTGAGAGGTTTACAGGGAAAGCAGGTTTTGCACCAAGAATTATCATTTTTTCTTCTATTTTTTCTGCGATATTTAAGAGGAGCATGCCTGGCTTTATGAGTTCGCGGGCATATGATTTGACCTGCACAGCAATTTTTCCTACTTCTCGCAGTTTTTCTATTTCTTCCTGTTTCATAGTTTTTGAAGGGAGAGCAGGTTTACATAGTTTTTGGTTGCTTTTTATATTATTACTACTTTTTAGTTACTCTTTAATAGAAAGGTTTAAATACTCTATTTTATTGTAAAGAATATGTATAACTTACAAGAACAGGCAAGAGAAGAGCATGAGACAAATCCAGAATATGTAGCACTTATTGTATCTAATAAAACGAGAGATGCCTCTGACAGAGTTTCATTGGCTGAAAAAGTACGAGGACATTATAAGGAAAGATTTTCCCAGAGGGTCGCTATAGAGCCATGGGTTGAAGATAATTTCTCTGTAAAACCAAAAACACATTCATTACCATGCCGAAAATGGAGAAATTATTTTCTCAAACGTCTGTCTTTAGGCAGATAATTGAAGAGCTTTTCTCCATTGGACTTACCGCAGCCTAAGAAATCATCATTATGCTGTATGACTAAAGTTCCTTGAGGAATTTTTATATCGAGATCATGGCCTCTTAGCCATTCATAGACTTGAGAATCAGTTAAATTTATGATATTTTTATTTATTTGCTTTTTTAGCAAGATTGTTGCATCTAAGCTTAATCTAAGGTCCTGCTCTTGTTTTATTAAGTATAAGCCAATAAGCTCTATATTAAGCATATTTGATAGTTCTCGTATTTCATCTTTACTGAGGTGGCCTGAGAATGCACGGAGCTTTTCTTTTCCTGATGCTATGAGTAGGTAAGGCAGTTCAGCAATCCCAAATTGCTTATCTAACTGCTTTACAAGTTCTTTCTTTTGCGAGGATTTTAGGAAGTGGATGTTCATTTTTTATTTAGCGAATTATCTTCCCAAATGTTTATATATTTCTCTTTTTTTATAGGAGACATGAGTGAGATAATCATCAAGGTTGAAGTGCCTGAGAAATTGAAGGAGGAATTTGAATTAGCTTTAGCTAGAATTGTTAAGGATTTCGTAGCTCGGACTAAATTAGAGGCAATTAAGACTAAATTAGATTCAAAAGAAGAACAGGAGCTTATAAGATGGTCTGTTGAATTGGGAAGAAAGGCTAAAAAGGGAAGATTCAGGAGGTTATTAGATGGACTTCCTGCAGAAGAAAGAACAGAGTTATCCTTATAAAAAATGGATATAGTTATAGATAATAATATTTTATTTTCTCTTATGAATCCATTATCTGCAAATTCATATATTTTTTCCATGCTAGAAGCAAAATTTTTCGCACCAGAATTTGTTAAGAGAGAGTTTGAAAAATATG
The DNA here is from genome assembly GCA_964362065.1 of Candidatus Woesearchaeota archaeon. GTDB lineage: Archaea > Nanobdellota > Nanobdellia > Pacearchaeales > GW2011-AR1 > VGKP01. The sequence continues at coordinate 18,636 of CAYIDE010000002.1, forward strand.
AGGATTTATGCTTGTTTAAATCTGGCTTATCTAAAGATGAATTTGCTATGAGAAGAGAGGAAATTGAAGGTAGAATTATTTTTTTTGATCTGATAAAATATAGCAACTTTCTTAAAAAAACCAAAGAATTATTGGCAGACCCTGATGATGTGGACTTTCTAGCTCTTGCATTAGCTCTTAATGCTGTGCTCTGGTCTAATGATTCACATATGAAAAAACAATCTTTTGTAAAGGTATTTACAACCAGCGAGTTGGTTGACAAGCTACTCAGAGGAGAATTTTTATAATTCAATGTATTTCCTCCAATAATTTTATTTTTGCGACAAAAAACCCCTCACTATCATTGTCTTGAGGATAGATTCTGCAGCAATCTTTTAATTTTTCATTATAAGATTCCTCATACCAAGAGGTTATGCCTTTTCTGTATTTTATAGGTAGGGAAATTTGTTCTATTTTTACTGGAAAGTTTTTTAGAGCAAAATCTATAACAGATTCATTTTCTTCTGGGGCATGAGTGCAGGTTGAGTAGACAAGAGTGCCGTGTTTTTTTAAGCATTTTAGGGCATATGCAAGCAGTTTCTTTTGCATACTAGACAATTTTTTAATCATGTTTGGATTCCACATCAAAAAGGTTTTAGGGCTTGAGCGTAAAGTGCCTTCTCCTGAACAGGGAGCATCAAGTAGAATTTTATCAAATCTAAAATTGCTTTTTGATATTTTGGCACATAAGGCTATGGCATCATTTCTTGTTACAATTGCATTTGAAACCCCGCATCTTTCAAGATTAGAGGCGAGAATCATAATTCTGTCTAATTTTACATCATTTGCGATAATAGTTCCTGCATTTTCCATTTTAGCAGATATTTGAGTTGTTTTACTTCCTGGGGAAGCGCACATATCTAAAATGAATTCTCCTGGGTAAGGATCAAAAGCCATAACTGAAAGCATGCTTGAGAGTTCTTGAATATAATAGTAGCCAAGAATATGTTCAATTGAATTACCTAATTCGCCAGGAGCGAGATCTTGAGTTACGAGCATAATTTCTGGATAATTGGGAAATGGCTGTTCTAATGACCATTTTTTTGATAGTTTTTCATAAAGCTCATTAGAGGATATTTTTAAAGTATTGCAGCGAATGAAATTTCTAGGAGGAGCATGAATAATATTCTCAAAATTAGAAAAGTCTTCCTGCTCTGGCAAAAGTAGTTTCATTCTTTCTTCAAAAAGAGGTTTCATGACTGGTTTCATTCTTTTGAGAAGAATATGGGGGTTTTAAGGTTGGCGGTTTATACTTGGCACTTTATAGATCTTAGATTTGTCACCACAAAATTTAAATACTTCTTACGTTTATTTATGTGTATGAAAATACGTAAGGAAGATATTGCCCGTATTGCCAAAGGATTTGGAGGAAACCTAAGAAACAGTTCTAGTTTGGACTATGCCCTTGAAAAACAAGACGATAAGAAGTTAGGAATTTATAAGAAACTTTCTTATCTTTTACGAGCAATATTAGTTGATCATCCATTTAGTGATGGCAATAAGAAGACAGCTTTTTTTATCTCATTAGCTTTTGCAGAAGAATGTCACAAGATTGTAAATGAAGAGCTATTAAAACATCAGATTTTATCAATAGCGACGAAAAACCTGGCCAATATAAGAGTTATTGAGGAGAGAATTAAACATGCTGTTCACTGAAAAGACTGTGCAAAGAATTTATAAGAAATACCAAAATGCTTTTGAGGAGCTGGAGCATTATGATAGAACTAGGGAAAAACTTTGGGTAAAAAAACGTTTGGATATCACGCTTAAACAGAGAATTATTCGTGTCTTAAAAGAATTGAGCAAGTCTACAGGAAAACCAGTTTCATATCTTATAGAAGAAGCAGTTAAGAAGCAGTATAATATCTAAAAAAATATTATGAATTAGTCATTATTGTAAGTAAGGCTCAAGAGCAAAAATGTTTAAATAGCTCTGTTTATACGGTATAAACATGTCTGAATTAACAACAAAGATACGCAAATGGGGAAATTCTTATGGTATAATAATTCCTCAAGAAGTGCTTAAGAGAAAAGGATTAAGAGAAGGAGAAGAAATAGATGCGGTTCTGATTAAAAAAGGAAATGTTTTAAGAGAAACTTTCGGAAAAGTTAAATTTAAGAAATCAGTTGAACAGATGATGAAGGAGACAGACGAAGCACTTTATGATGTCTAAATTTTTATTCGATACTTATGCAATAGTGGAGATTTTAAGGGGAAGCTTGTCTTATGATAATTATAAAGGCGATGAGATTATTGTTAATAATTTTATCTTTGCAGAATTATGCTACAACCTTTATAGAGAAAAAGAGCCAAAGGCAGCATACTATTTAGAAGAGTACTCAAAATATATCCATTCAGTAAAACCAGAGTGGATTGAAGAGGCAATGCAATTTAGATTGAAGTGGAAAGATAGGAATGTATCTATTACAGATTGTGTCAGTTACATAATGGCTTTAAAAATAGGAGTAAAATTTTTGACTGGGGATAAAGAATTTAAGGATATGAGTAATGTTGAGTTTGTAAAATAAAATTTTTCTATATTTTAATAATCTGAAAAAATAGCCACAATAGTAAGTGAGGCGCGAAGCGCCGAACGCGCTCGGCGCTTTCAGAGGAAAGGCGGAGATAGGGCTGGAAAGTGCGGTTAAGGGTGATTA
>CAYIDE010000003.1:0-21272 GCA_964362065.1 Candidatus Woesearchaeota archaeon
AATATGGAATTACCCCCAAATTAGTCTCTGGAATAGGTTTACTCTCTGGAGAAGATGCTACAAATTTACTAAGAGAAAATAAGTTTTATATTGGAAGTTCAGGCGTTCAGGGGTTGGGTCGTAACAGGTACGACTACTGGGTTGCCGACTGTAGCTACTTGGACTACTTCTACGCAGATTTTCAGGTGGGGAGAATTTCTGGCGAAGCCAGCGCAAAAAATTTGCAGAATATGGTAGATGCTCAAATTAAGAAAAATTTTAAAAAAGAAATCAAAAATTTAGAGATTAAGTTAAAAGATGTACGTGCAAAAGAAAAAGCATCTAAAGAGTCGGCTCTTGCAATACTAGAAATGTAAGCTTCCTTGCATATTATCAAAAACCAAGCACTTCATTCACTATAATAATTTTATATTTTAGCTAAAATATAAAAAGATAAGTATCTACATAGAGATATGGGAAAAAAGCAAATGTTGATTATGAGTATAATTTCTATTTTTATAATCATCGCAATTTTATCTCTGGTTGTTTTTAGTTACAAAAAAATATCTTCCCCACTTTCTTCTCCTGATAGCCAAAAAGATAAAAATTCATCAATTATATCTTCAAAGTCACCTATACAGGGCGCTACCATAGAAGAAGATAAGATTTCTCAAAGCTCAACAGAAAATCAATTGGAAAATGAAGATAGCAATTCTAAACAAACTAAGAAAACAAGTCCTCTATTTCCGGAGATTGATATATTTGATTGCACTCCAGAATTGCGTGATTCAGCTCTTTGCATTTCAGAATATAAAGTTGTTTGCGGATGGTATAGTTCTGAAAGGGTATCCTGTGATAGAAGCCCTTGTGTCCAGCTCTTTGCTGATGAATGCTCTGCATGCTCAGATTTCGCAGTGATGTATTGGAATGATGGAGATTGCCCGCTGGACAATTAGCATGTTAATTAAGCTCTTGAAAAATTATTTAAACTATAATACCTTTCCATGTTCATGAATAAAGAAAGTTCTAGAACTTTAACAATTTTATCAGTTTTTGCCATAGCTATGGGATTTTTTGAATCAGCAGTTGTGATTTATCTCAGGAAGATATACTATCCTGATGGATTTGCTTTTCCTTTGCAGGGTTTTTTAGAGCCATTTATCTTGAATGTAGAATGGATTAGGGAAATTAGCACAATCATCATGCTTGTATGTATAGGATATCTTGCAGGAAAAAATATATACGAGAGAATTGCTTATTTTATTTTTAGCTTTGCAGTTTGGGATATTTTTTATTATATCTTCTTAAAAATAACCCTTGATTGGCCTGCATCGCTTTTAACTTTGGACCTGCTTTTTCTGATTCCTCTGCCTTGGATTGCCCCTGTTCTTGCTCCGATAATAATTTCTATTACTATGATAATGCTTTCATTGATAATAATAGGGCTTCAAGATAAAGGAATAAAGGTTAATTTTTCAAATAAAGAATGGAGCCTGTTTATATTGGGCAGCATTATCATTCTTTACACTTTCCTGTATGACTATTCAAAATTAATCTTTGCAGGAGGGTTTGCCAAAGATTTTTTTACTTTATCTGTAAATCCTGCTTTTATTGGTGCAGTTTCATCTTTCATTCCAGAAGAATATAATTGGCTCTTATTCTTCCTGGGAGAAATCTTTGTCTTACTTGGTATATTCTATTTATATAATAGGCTAAAATTCAAAAAATTAATGAGGCATTATGAAAAATCCAAGTGATGCTTATATAGCAAAGCAACATCTCTGTCCTTAATATTCTTTAATACTTGAGATCTTATATTATTAGAACTTATTTTCTTATTTTTCCTGCTTTGTTTTTTTACCCAGAGATTAACACCATCAGCAACTTTCTTAGCGATCAATTTTGCCTTTTTCTCTCCATATTCTGCATTAAGCACAGATGCGAATACTGATACATAAACCTTCCTGTTATCATAGGCCTCTTCATGACCCTTTTTCTTTATTATAATTTTATTTTTCATTTCAGTTTAAATTAATTGCTCCATTAGCAATAAGTATAAGAAGCCAGCCAAGTATAATAAGTATTATTCCTGTAGCAAGTCTCATATAAGCTTTATTATTCTGCTTCCAATTCTGTATTCTTTGAATTTTAGTCCCAAGCCTAACTAAAAATATTAATATTATTAAAGGCATTACAAATATTATATTATAGATTATGAGAAGTAATAACGCTCCAAAATTAAAGTTTTGAGATAACAGCAGAGTAATAGCGAGATATGGTCCTCCAGTGCACGGAAGCTCCACAGACGCAACAAAGACTCCTAAAAACATTATTGTTCTAACAGAAATTTTCTTCATTTTTTCTTTAATCATTTCAGCATATTTCTTAGGAATCGCAAGTGAAAAACCAGAGCCATACCAAAAGAAATCCTTAATTTCAAAGATTCCTGCTCCAACTACCAATAGCCCCACAACTATAGAAATATATTCTGCCCAAACAATCGGTATGCTTGCAAGGAAAGCAATCAAACCCAGACCATACAGAAAATACGTCAGATAAACTGCAGATACATAAAGCAATCCAATTTTCAGCAATTCATGTTTTCTTTGCGCCACAATCAAAGTAGATATTAATAATATCAGAACACCGATTGCACAAGGATTAATAGAATCTATTGCTGCAGTAAGCAATATTGTGACTAATGATGGAAGAGCAATTTCTACTGCCATATTTTTCCTCCAATATTTACCTCTCTTCTATGGATTTGCCCATAGTTCCTTTCTGCAGCTTCCCAGCTCGCGCACTTTAGCTCAGTATTATCAATATCGCTTTCATCAAAGACAATTATTATGCAATCACCAGGCGGCACATATACAGAAGGATATAGGACATATTTCTCAAAATTATCAATCCTTTTTCCATTGACATATACTTTTAAAATTCCTGCCTCTCCAGATGGACATTTATCGCCATTGCTATATAAAATATTTTTCTCATTAGTAAGAAAACTAATGCCGCCATTATCTAAATTTCCCCCAATAGCTTTAAAATAATGCTGAAGGTCAGCTTCCTGGATTTCAGATAACGTGCCTTCAATATGAATTCTGCCATCATTATGTTCATGAATGCTAGGACTGCCAATTTTATTAGCAAGCCCTTTTGGATCCCTCAGATCCAGCTGTTCTCCGCAAGCCCAAACTTGGTAATCAGCATGCCAATGTACAGGTCCTTCAGTTTCAGATATGAAATTTTCATATACAGTATAACCTGCTAAATACAAAGATGCCATTAAGACAGGTATTATTATGCTCCAAAAAAAAGTTTTCTTATGCCCCGAACTTATTTTATTCTTTTTGATTATTAAAAATAAAACAACAAAAATCAGCCAAGCAAAAACTATTTTGATATAAAAAAAAGGTTCAATTAAACTATCATAAATTATATTTTCCTCTTCGCTATGCGCTATAACATTGCTTAGCAAGCTAAATAAACTAATAAATAAAGATAAAAGCAAGAGAATTTTATTTAATTTCATCAGCAAAAAGGACAGCCTTCATTATCCTCTCTATTTATAGATTTCTTTTTAATTTTCTTTTCAACACCTTTCTTTTTTTTCATATCCAAAATCCCCGTAAAAGGCAAATAGAGAAACTATTTAAACATTTCTTTCTAATGATTATTATTAAAAAGATGACAGCAAAAAAAGGCAATAAATATGACTTAATTGTAATTGGGGGCGGAACAGCAGGTCTGCGAGCATCTCTTTATTCAGCATCACAATTCTACAAAACAGCACTTATTGACCCAGGCATACTCGGTGGAACTTGCTTGAATACTGGCTGTATTCCTACAAAAGCAATGCTGCACTCTGCAAATCTTTTTAAGCAGTCTAATAATCTAAAAAAATTTGGAATCATTGCACCTAAAACAGAATTTAATTTTGAGGAAATAATGAACCATGTAAAGAAGATTATTGATAATGGTCAAGAGCATATATCAAAATCAATACAAAATAAGAATCTTGAGATTATTTCAGAAAGAGCAGTTTTTATAAGCAGAGATGAAATTAAAGCAGGCAAGCAGAAATTAATAGGAGAAAAATTTATAATCTGCACAGGCGCAAAGCCGCGCATTCCTGCTCTTAAAGGTATAGAAAATGTAGATTATTTCCTCAGCGATGATATAATAAACTTAAAAAAATTGCCTTCTTCTATAATTATTACTGGAGGAGGCTATATTGCTTTAGAATTTGCAACCTTTTTCAATTCTTTAGGAGCAAAGGTCAGCATTATTGAGAGAAATGAGCGCTTACTAAAGGACATTGATGCGGAAGTAAGCGAGTATCTGAAAAACCATTATCGGTCTATAGGCATCATCATAAAAACAAACGCAGAGGTTCTTGAATTAAGGCAGGATGTAATCAAAAAAGTTATTTTTACTTCACTGGATGAAGGAACAACTCAGTCTATTTCTGCAGACGAAATTCTAATTGCCACTGGGCGCTCTCCAAATACATTTGGCCTAGACTTAGAATCAGCAGGCGTTAGACAGGGAGAAAAGGGAAATATCTTAATAAACAATAACTTGCAGACTTCAAACAAAAAAATTTATGCTGTAGGAGACGTTACAGGCAGAACTCCATTTGCCCATGCAGCAAAGAGAGAATCACACATCGCTTTAGTAAATGCATTAGAAGGAAAAAAAGAGAAGATGAATTTTGAACTTGTTCCTTGGGCAATCTTCACGAACCCTCCAATAGGAGGAGTTGGTATTTCAGAGGAGCAGGCTATCGAGAAAAAAATAAAATATGGAATACTCAAAGCTTTATTTGCTCGTGCAGGCAGGGCAACAATAATTGATGAAACTTCTGGGTTTGTAAAGATTATTTATGATAAGAAGACAAAAAAAATACTTGGCGGGATAATTATTGGTCCGAGGGCAGATGATATTATTCATGAAATAGTTGCCCTGATGAATGTAAACGGCACAATAATAGACCTTCGTAATACCATTCACATCCATCCAACTTTATCTGAAGTTTTTGAAGCCCTGAAGGAAGTTGATTAAATAATTTCCAGTATGGCAGGAATATTCTTCTTTAAAGAGTAAAGCATAGGGGGCCTATAAGAAACATCTTTTTTAATACTTTTTTCTTTTAGAACGTCTAACGATAATAATTTTTTAGCGAAATTTCTCTTATCAAAACTCTTATCAAAAACAATTTCATAAATTTGCTGAACTTGAGTAATGGTAAATTTTTTAGGTATCATTGAAAAAGCAACTGGACTGTATTCAAACTTCCATCTAAGCCTTTGTAGAGCATACTCTAGTATTTTTTTATGATCGAAAGCAGGAGAGGGAAGTTTTTTAATGGAAAAAAATTTGGCTGCAGAAGCGTCTGTTGCTGCCCTTAACGTGAGAAGAGATGATAGTAAAGCCATATAGGAAACGGTAATCACTCTTCCTCTTGGATCCCTTCCAATATCTCCAAAAGTATAAAGCTGTTCTAGATAGACGTCTTTGACTCCTGTTTCTTCATATAGTTCTCTCTTGGCAGCATCATCTAAACTTTCATTCATCTTTACAAAACCTCCAGGAAGTGCCCAATTTCCTTTAAATGGTTTATGAGCTCTTTCTATAAGAAGAACTTTGAGATTTTTGTCTGCAATAGTGAAAATTACTATGTCAACAGTTACTGATTGATTTACATATTTTTTTTCCATATTTTTATATCGGTAATATAAGATTAGCTGTTTTTATTTTAGTATGATCGTTCAAGCCAGATATTCTCTTTATTTCATTTTCTAAATTCGAAAGAATAATATGATTAGGAATATCAACAAGTTCAGTAATTTCAGTTATTCTCTTATTATCTACTCTTCCATGTCTTTCATCTCCAATCTTCTCCCAAAATGGATCTCTACTCAAATAAAGTCTATTTCTTTTTTCAACTAATTTATAAGTATCACACCAATCATCTCCTATCTTTAAAAAAAATATAGGCATTATCCTTTTTATAGGATCATACCCTATATGAAGACTAAAATCTAATCCAATATTGTCAGTTTCATAAAGAATAATTTTTCCAGTTGGCCTAAAATTACCAGCACAGCTACATCCTTGCCCATACATTCCAAAGCAATCTTGATGAATTCCATTCCTTTTAGCAAATGCCCTTAAAAAATCTTGTAGTTTCAAATCTCTTCGTATCATTAGTAAATCATTTTCAATACCTGTATAAACTGAGTGTTGCTTTAATCTCTCTTCTAATAAGGCATACACTTTATCTTGAAATAGGTTCATTTTATTCGTTTTGATCTTCTCCTAGCTTAGTGTATTATTTACACTATTTAAAGATTATTGTGATGCATAATATAAAGAATTAGCTCAACCCTAAAATCCAAATACTTTTTCTACCTTATTAGAGCAAGTCAGTCAAAGAAGCGAAACCAGATGAGACAAATACCCCATATCTTATTTATTAGTATGCTTTTCGAAAATATCTATGGGAGCAGCCATTTCCAAACAGGCTTAATTATTATTATTATTCCATTATATTTAAGATTTTCTTCATGGCTGTTTGTTAAAATTAGGAGATGTTTACATTTAAACTCCTCCGAGGCCTTTAATAAGGATTTAATTTCCCTATCTTTTGTCATGAAATTAGAGAAGCCATAGCAAACTTGGATTAATTGATTTATCTTTTTACCTTTTTTGATTAAAAAGTCCACTTCTTCTTTTTGTGAAGTTTGAAAATATGAAACTTCATTTTCCCTTCTCAAGAGCTCTAAAAAAACAAGGTTTTCCAATAATCTTCCTTTATCATCTATTGTGTTGCTGGTTAATATCCCATTATCAATAAAATAAACTTTAGGCAGAGATTGCTCTGCTTTTTTATAGGATAAACTAAATTTATTTAATTTAAATACAAAAAATGCATCTTCCAAGTAATCAAGATATTTATAAAGAGCATCTTTGCTCGATTTGATCTGCTGAGACTTTAAATAATTATAAAATTTATTAATTGAGAACTCTTTTGCAGAAAGTAATGCTCTTATGAGATTCTTTAAAAGCATAGAATTTCTAATCTTGTGTCTTTCTAAGACATCTTTGAATATTGCCGTATCGAAAATGTCTCTTAGGATTTTTTCCTTCTCAGATGGGAAAAGTGCCACTTCAGGATACCCTCCAAAATTAAGATACTCCTCAAAATAATTTAAAAGTTGAGCCTTTTCACCAGAAGAATATGCTTCTTGTAACTGAAAATTCTTAAAAAATAAAAATTCTTTAAATGAAAGGGGAAAAATTGAATAAGATAAGTTTCTTCCACGCATACTTGTAGCAACTTCGCTACTTAATAACTTTGAAGAAGAACCAGAGATAAATACTTTTATTCCATCATCTAAGCAGCTTCTTACAAATGTTTCCCACTTATCAACATTTTGGATTTCATCTAAAAAAAGCCATATTTTCTTTCCAGAATTTTCAGGAAATAATGAATAGTATGTTTTTAACATTAAAACTAAATCTAAAGAGTTTAATGTTCCAAAATCAGGCCTCTCAAAGTTAATGTAAAGGGTTTTATCCTTACCATATTTTTCAGATACCTGCTTGGCTATATTCAAAAGTTCAAATGTTTTTCCAGCTCTCCTTGGACCTATTATGGAAAAAACCCGATTAATGTCTATATCAAAATCAATAGCAATATCCCGATTTATAATATGTGGAAATTCCTTTTTATTCCAGTCTTTTATTATTTCTGACCAATATTCTTTATTTATCATTAAATATATAGAAGGAAACTATTTATAAATGTTTCCTTTTATATAAGTATATTTTATCATGGTAGCGCTTGCCGCCAAAGTAACTCAAAAATACACATGAAGAGAATTGTCTGCTTCTTCGCCATTGTTGATTAAGGCAAGACAAGAAATGTGCATTCAACCCTAAAATCTAAATACCTTTATTGCCATGCTAAAGCATGTCAATAGAAGAGGTGAAACCAGAACAAAGAGTTATTTCCAGAGGTGAAAATTCTTCTTCGCAGAGTAAGCAGTATGCAATGCCTGCTCAAAAGCCAGAGCCATACATTCTCACAACAGAAGAAATTATTTCTTCCATGCATGTAGACCTTCAGCATGGTCTAGGTCAGGAACAAGTCCTCCAGCAGAGGAAAATCTATGGAAGTAATGAGCTGAAAGCAAAGAAAAAAATTAATCCCTTTCTTATTTTTCTTAGGCAATTCAAAAACTTCATTATTTATATCTTGTTATTTGCCCTTGCTCTTTCTGCTCTAATAGGAGAGTATACTGATGCAATAATTATAGGAGCTATACTTATACTAAATGCAGTCATCGGTTTTATTCAAGAATTTAAGGCAGAAAAATCTCTTGAAGCGCTTAAAAAACTTTCAGGACTGCAGGCAAAAGTTCTACGCTCTGGCCAGATTCATTTCATAGAAACTAAAGACCTTGTGCCAGGAGATATCATTTTACTTGAGGAAGGCAGTAAAATTCCTGCTGATGCACGCCTTTTAGAAGTAATAGAATTACATGTTTCAGAAGCTTCACTGACAGGAGAATCAATCCCTATAGAAAAGCATACTGATGTTCTGCCAATTAAGACAGTGCTTGCAGATAGGAAAAATATGGTTTTCTCTGGCACAGCAATTGTTTCTGGTAGAGCGCGGGCAGTTGTTGTGGCAATAGGTATGCAGAGCGAAATAGGAAAGATTGCAGGCCTTTTGAGTGAAGTGCAGGAACCTCTTACACCATTACAAAAAAATCTTGATTCAATAGGAAAGCGCGCAGGTATATTCACTCTTGCCCTTTGTGCATTAGTATTTATTATCGGTGTTGCTGCAAATGGCCTCTTACCTATTCTTTTTTCAGGACAATTCCTTGAATTCATCAGAAGTGCAAAGACTTGGTTTTTAACTGCAATTTCTTTGGCAGTTGCTGCAGTGCCAGAAGGGCTTCCGGCAATTGTGACAATTGCACTTGCGCTCGGCGTGGTAAAAATGCTGAGAAAAAATGCACTTATCAGGAAGCTTCCTTCTGTAGAAACCCTCGGAGAGACAACAGTAATTTGCACTGATAAAACCGGCACACTAACAAAGAATGAGATGACTGTCAGATTAGCATATACAAATGAGAAAGAACTTGAAATCCAAGGTGCAGGATATCTGCCAATTGGAGAAATAAAAGTAAAATCAGCGCGCGGCAGATTAACTCAACATGACTCCCTGCTATTTAAGATAGGAGTTCTTTGCAATAATGCTTCTTTGAACATAAAAGATGGCAGTATTACTGGCGATCCTACAGAAGCTGCACTTTTAGTCAGCGCTGAAAAAGCAGGTCTTCGACATGTCCAACTTAGACAATTCTGGAAAAGGATAAAGGAAATTCCTTTCACTTCTGAACGCAAAATTATGTCTACTATACATGCTGATCCAGAAGCAGGCAGAAATTATGTCTTTACAAAGGGCGCTCCTGAACGCATCCTTGCAAAATGTAGCCATATTTTTATTAATGGCAGAGTTTACAGATTAACATCCAAAGATAAAAAAGAATTGTTGAAAAAAAATGAGCTCTTCGCTCAAGAAGCTCTTCGTATGCTCGGTTTTGCTTATAAATCCTATTCTAAAAGACAGCCCCTTGAAGAAAATTTGATTTTTGTTGGCTTGCAAGGAATGATAGACCCCCCGCACCCTGAAGTTCCTTCTTCTCTCCAGAAATGCAAAGAAGCAGGCATTAGAGTTTTGATGATAACTGGAGACCATCAAAACACAGCTCAAGCAATTGCTAAGCAAATAGGTATTGAAGGCAATTCTATTGAAGGTTCTGTATTTGCAGCATTATCTGAAGAGCAACAGCTCTTCGCTCTGAAAAAAATATCTATTTTCGCGCGTGTTGACCCAGAGCATAAAATGATTATTGTTTCGCTTCTTCAAAAACAGGGAGAAGTAGTGGCAATGACCGGCGATGGAGTCAATGATGCTCCCGCAATAAAAAAAGCAGATTTAGGCATTGCTATGTGTATTACGTGGACTGATGTGTCAAAAGAAGCCAGTGATATGGTCCTGCAGGATGATAATTTCACAACCATTGTAAATGCAGTTGAAGAAGGCAGAGGCATTTATGAAAATATTCAAAAATTTGTAAATTATTTATTTTCCTGCAATGTCGCTGAAATTCTCATTGTTTTAACAGCCATACTCTTGGGCTGGCCTTTGCCTCTTACTGCTGTAATGCTGTTATGGCTTAATTTAGTAACAGATGGTCTGCCTGCACTTGCTCTTAGTGTAGATCAAAATTCTGCAAACCTTATGCGCAGACCGCCTAAAAAAGCAACAGAACAGATAGTGAACAAATTATTTATTAAATCAACAGCATTTACATCTGTATTAATTACAATAGGCGTTCTTGGATTATTTTTCTGGGCAATGAATTATTATTCAAATCTTAGCTCTGGCCAGCCTGAAATATTTGCAAGCAGGATTCAGACCATTGCATTTTCAGCTCTTATAGTAATGGAACTAGTTAGAATTCAAATACTTCGTTCAGAGTATAAATTAGGTTTTTTCAGCAATAAATACCTTCTGTTTGCATTGTTTAGTTCTTTAGCACTTACTGCTTTAATAATATACACTCCCCTAAATAAATTATTTAATACTGCTCCCTTGAATGAAATGGATTGGCTGATGATTATCGCTGTCAATTTTATTTTCTTTATTTTGAGTAAGGGATATACTTGGATAAAAATGCGAAATCACTCTCTTCCCCATTAAAACTTTTTACGAGTAAAAAACTATATAAGGCTCCTCACTATAGATATTAAATAATAAAAGAGGCGATGAAAGTATGTTAGAAATGATTATAAATCCCAAGAAAGCAGAGCGAAGGTCTTGGGAGATGTTTTTTGTAGGTTTTTTTTATGCAGGTCTATCTCTCTTGCTTGTTAATTGGATATTTGGCAAGGACCCTGTGCTTTCTCATTATGCAGGCATTCTGATGATTACTTTTACAGTCATGTTTTCTATTCCTTTTGTGTATTATACAATCAGGCTTGAGGAAAAGAAGATATCTGCTGAAAGCGGCACTTTGTCTTTGCTCAAAGAGCATAGAAAAGCAATTATGGTTTTTCTCTGGCTTTTCTTAGGATATGTGGTAGCGTATTCCATTGGTTACATGCTCCTTTCATCTACAGAGAGTATAGCACTCTCGCCAGGAAAAAGTGACCAGATTTCCGCTGCGGCAAACAGCTTTAAGGCGCAGATTGAGACATACTGTTTAATCAACAGGCCTGCAAATTACCAAGAATGCATAAGGCAGTATGGTTTAGAAGGTGCTCTTACAGGCACAGCATTCATTACCTCTGGAGAGCGTTTGTTTTTAATCTTCTGGAATAACATGAATGTCCTTATCTTCACTCTGATTTTCTCACTAATTTTCGGAGCAGGCGTTATTTTTATCCTTGCATGGAATGCAAGTGTTATCGCTGCAGCTATAGGAATTTATACACAGAGAAATATTGCTGTTCTACATTTAGGCATAAGCAGGTATATGCTTCACGGCCTTCCCGAAATTGCGTCATACTTCATCGTAGCCCTTGCAGGCGGGCTTATTTCTGTTGCAGTAATAAAGCATGAAGCAGGAACAGAGAAGTTCTGGAGTGTCTTGCATGACTCCCTGAACTTAATTATTATTGCAGTGGCAGTACTTTTCATCGCGGCTCTGCTTGAGGTTTTTGTGACACCTTTGCTGTTTTGATATTTAAAACTAATCACCTTTTCTTGTTTAATAATTAATACTAATCTAAAAATTAAATAAATATCTATTTTTATAATTAATTAGGATTCATCATGATAATTGATATAATCAAAGATATTAAGTTTGATTAGGACTTAATAGTATGAAAGTGTTTATATATTCTATTTTTATTAAGAATCCATGGAGAGTATTACTACAGCAACTGATACATCTGTGATTCAGGAAGAAACAATTATTCGAATAAGAAAAGAAAAAATTCTTCAATTTTTGAAGACAAAATATCATTGGATAACTTATATTGCGCTCGCAGGATTAGTATGGCTTTCTATTTGGATAAGAACCCTTAATCTTCCCCGTCTTAGAGATGTCACTACAGGTAGTTGGACTCTAGGGCCTGATTTAGACCCATTTTTAGCGCTGCGCTGGGCAAAGTATATTGTAGAAAATGGAAGTTTAATGGAAATTGATACTATGCGTTATGTACCTCTTGGATTTGAAACAAGTAAAGAATTACTCTTTTGGCCTTATTCTATAGCATGGTTTCACAAACTAGCAGTTCTCTTTGGAAGTGTTTCAGTAGAGCATTCAGCTGTACTCTACCCAGTTTTTATGTTTGCAATTACAGTCATAGCTTTCTTTTTGTTAACACAAAAAATATTTAAAGATAAACTTGGAGAAAAAAAAGCAAGCCTCATAGCTATTATTGCTTCCTTTTTCTTAATTGTTATACCATCACTGCTTCCGAGAACTATTGCAGGAATTCCAGAGAAGGAATCAGGAGGGTTTTTTTTCCTGTTCATATCACTTTATCTATTTATCTTTGCTTGGAAATCCAAGAGTTCATTACTGCAATATTTGTTTGCGATACTTTCTGCTATAACTACTGCAATGATGAGTTTAATTTGGGGCGGTGCTGCATATATTTACATGACATTTACTTTAACAATAGCAGTCGCATATCTTTTAGGACAATTTACGTATAAGCGTGCCAGTATTTCATGTATATGGCTTGTTGGTGTTAGCATTATAGTGATGGCTTTTACTAATAGGTTTTCTATTATAGGTTTTCTTACTTCTATTCCTTACATTATTGTTATTCTAACTATTTTTGCAGCGCTCGTTGAAAATTACCTGCCTAAAATAAGAATATATAGGGAAAATTCTATTATAAGAAAGATTCCTCCTAAAATTTTTTCCTTATTATTTGTTTTCATAATAGGAGCGATTATAAGCTCTATATTGTTAGAACCCTCTTTCCTTGTTGGAAAAGTAAATGAAATAACTAGTAACTTGATTACTCCTGTCTCAGACAGACTGGGAGTTACTGTCGCAGAAAATCGCCAACCATTCTTTCCAGAATGGGCTTCTAGTTTTGGTCCATTTATTAAAGGTATTCCTTTATTTTTCTGGCTTTTTTTTATTGGATCCATAGTATTATTTTATAATCTCATTAATGATTTCCCGAAAAAAGAGCGATGGGTGCTCTCTTTAAGTTATTTAATATTTCTTATCTGTCTTATTTTTAGCAGATATAAACCTGAAAGTGTTTTAAATGGAACGAACACAATAAGTCTTTTTGTTTATGCATTAGGATTCATTGTACTTACTCTAACTTTTGGCTGGTATTATTATCAGTACTATAAGAAAGAAGACCAGGATAAATTCAAAACAATGGATACAGGAATAATATTCTTACTAGTATTTTTCTTATTAAGTATTGTTTCAGCGCGAGGCGCGGTTCGTCTTATTATGGTGCTTGTTCCATCAGCATCCATTATTGTTTCTTTTTTTCTTATTGCAACACTTTCCTATGCATCAAGTTTGAAAGAAGATTTAATAAAAATTTTAGCATGGATATTTTCTATTCTTATTGTACTCGCGACAGTATTTTCAGGGTACACCTTTTTTAATATATCTAAGGCAACTGCATTATCTTATGCGCCTTCAGCATACACGCAGCAATGGCAAAAAGCTATGGGTTGGGTAAGAGAGAATACATCAAGCAATGCTGTTTTCGGTCATTGGTGGGATTATGGATATTGGGTACAATCTATGGGTGAACGGGCAACAGTTCTCGATGGTTGTAACGCCTTTTCATATTGGGATTATCTTATGGGCAGATATGCTTTAACAGGAAAAGATGAAATTGAGGCTCTTACATTTCTCTGCACGCATCGTACAACTCATTTTCTTATTGATTCTACAGATATTGGTAAATATTCTGCTTTTTCAAGTATAGGCTCTGACGAGAATTATGACAGAGCGAGCTTTATCCCTACAATGGTAAGAGATAGCCAACAATCACAAGAGACAAAAAATGGAATGCTTTCTCTCTATGGTGGAGGATTTGGCATAGATGAGGACATAATCTATGAAATGAATGAGACTAAAATTTTTCTCGCTAGCGGGAAAGTTGCAGTCGCCGGAATTCTTGTTGAAACTAATTCTTCTAGAAATATCATAAAGCAACCAATTGGGGTTTATATAGATCAACAGAACAAAAGGTATGATATCCCCTTGCGATATGCATTTTTCTCAGGTCAACTTAAAGATTTTGGCACAGGATTAGAAGCTGGAATTTTTGCGTTTCCACGTTTAACTCAGGCGCAAGGACAGCCGCAGATAGAAGAAAATGGAGCACTTCTATATCTCTCTCCAAAAACAGTACTTTCACAGCTGGCACGTCACTATCTCTATAAGGAAGAAAATAAGTATTTTACCCTTGTGCATAGCGAAGATGATTTTGTAGTAGAGCTAATAAAAAAACAAGGGTTAAATAGTTATGATTTTGTATATGATGAAATATATGGGGGTGCTAGAGGCAATGCCTTTGCAGGCCCAATTCGCATATGGAAAATAACTTGCCCTCCTGATATTCAAGACAATCCAGAATATCTGGAAACTTCCTACCCTCATACTCTCTTGAATAGAAAATAAACTATGGCAACAACCTATATCCTTCTTTTGCCTCTGCTAGCAAGCTTTTGCATTACTCTTTTCTTTCTTCCTGCATGGATTCGCAGGGCAAAGCGAGCAAGACTTACTGGAAAAGACATGAATAAAATAGATAAACAAGAGGTTGCAGAAGCAGGAGGCGTCACAGTAATAGCTGGTTTTATTCTTGGAGTTTCATTGTATATTGCACTAAAAACATTCTATTTCCAAACAACAGAGAACGTACTTGAAATATTTTCTCTTATAAGTAGTATTTTACTTGTTTCATTTATCGGTATTATTGATGACATATTAGGATGGAAAATTGGTTTAGGAAAAAGAATTAGAATATTTCTTACGATAATAGCGGCAATCCCACTAGTTATTATTAATGCAGGCGAATCTTCAATAAATTTGCCTTTTTTTGAGAATATTAATTTAGGCATAATCTATCCATTAATAATTATTCCTTTAGGAATTGTAGGCGCATCAACAACCTTCAATTTTCTTGCAGGTTATAACGGCTTAGAAGCTCGCCAAGGCATTCTCTTGCTTTCAGCTTTAGCGATAGCTACGTGGTTTACAGGAAACTCTTGGTTAACTATTGTTTCTCTCTGCATGATTGCCTCTTTAGCAGCATTTTTACTATTTAATAACTTTCCAGCCCAAGTATTTCCTGGGGATGTAATGACCTATGCTGTAGGAGCATTAATTGCAGTCCTCTCTATATTAGGAAATCTTGAAAAGTTTGCCTTGTTTATTTTTATTCCTTACATCATAGAGGTTATTTTGAAAGTCAGGGGCAAACTTTCCAAGGAGTCATTTGCCCTTCCCAAAGAAGACGGCTCGCTCAATCTTCCATACTCAAGTTTATACGGTCTTGAGCATTTCGCTCTCATGACACTAAAGAAGTATAAAAATAAGGTCTACGAGAAAGATGTAGTTTGGTTTATTAATCTTCTGCAAGCAGGCATCATCATAATTGCTTTTATTATCTTTAAAGAAGGGATTTTTTTATAAGATGATAAAATTGGATAAAACACTAATTAAGGGGAGTTTTATTCTTTTAGTAGTATTTAATCTATATAGTTTATTAAATTTCATTTTTCAATCATCAATGGCCCGTTTCCTTACAGTTGCAGAGTATGGAATATTGGCTGCTCTTTTTTATTTTGTTTACCTTTTAGGTATATATTCGGAAGCAATTCAAACTATCATTACAAGATATACTGCTTCAGAAGCTAATCTAGGAAAACTAAAAAATATGCTAAAACGAGCTTTAAAAAAATCATGGGTCATCGCAATAATCTCTTTCTTAGTTTATAATGTCATAGCAATACCTCTTTCGGCAGTGTTAAACATACCCTATTTCTTGCTTTTTCTTACAGGCTTTGCTATCGGAGCCGCTTTTTTTTTACCTATAACAAGAGGCATATTATTGGGAAGAAGACGTTTTACTGTTCTTGGAATGAATATGATTATAGAGTCTTCTTCAAAACTCATATTAGCTACGATATTAGTTCTACTGGGATGGAAAATCTATGGTGCTCTCATAGGTCTGCTAGTCGGTGTTTTTCTTGCATTAGGCATTTCTTTTCTTTCATTGAAGAAAGTTCTACAAGCAAAAGAAGAACAGGCAGATATGTCAGGTATCTATGGTTACTCAGGGCCGGTCTTTACCATAATCTTTGCATTGCAATTATTTTTTATAATAGACATTCTTATAGCTCAAGCCGTTTTCAGTAAGGATATTGCGGGCTACTATGCCATAGCATCTATGCTTTCTAAAATAATTTTCTGGGGAACACAGCCAATTAGCCGAGCAATGTTCCCTCTTGCTGCAGAGAAACAAAATAATAATAAAAGAGAATCAAGATATCTGAATGCTTTGGGATTTTTATCAATATGTATTTTTGGAATATTAATTCTTTTCTTACTTTTTCCAGAGGAAATAATTTTCCTTTTCTCTGGAAGAAATATTTCTGAATCTACAGAAATTCTCTTATATTTAGGTATAGCTACAAGTCTTCTTTCTTTCGCTAATCTGAATATTCTCTATAAAATTTCACGAGGTAAAACCGCTAATGCATATCTATTTCTAATAATTTTATTAATAGGAGTAGGATTATTACTCTACTTTAATCATTCTTTAATAGAATATACAATTGCCTTCCTATTGACTTCAGCAATATTTTTATGGGCATCTATAATGCTTTTGAAAAAATGAAAGTTTCTATTATAATTCCAGCATACAATGAAGAACAAAGAATAGGAAAAACCTTAGAATACTATGGCAGATACTTCAATCAGCTGGAAAAAAAAGGAATACTTGCCTATGAAATAATTGTTGTTATCAATGGGACAACTGATAAAACAGCAACCATTGTTGAAAAGTATATGAAAAAAAATAATCATGTTAAATATCTTAACCTTCCTAAAGGCGGAAAAGGATATGCTGTTTTGGAAGGTATTCGTGATGCTCTCAAAAGGCCTGCTAATATTATAGGTTTTGTAGATGCAGATATGTCTACTCCTCCAGAGGCATATTATGAACTTATAAGAATAATCTCTCAACAGAAATTGGATATCGCAATTGGTAGCCGTTATATTAAAGGCTCCCTTATTAATCCAAAACCTACTCTTCAAAGAAGATTTGTCTCACGTATATATAATATTTTTATTCGCTCGCTTTTTCTTTTTCCTTATAGAGATACTCAATGCGGTGCAAAAGTATTAAGCCGTGGTGCCGCAATTGAGGTAACTCGCAATATGCAAATGACCAAATGGGCTTTTGATGTGGAAATGCTATATGTATTATGGAAAAATAATTTTTCCATCACAGAAGTTCCTACAGTGTGGAGCGATAAAAAGTATTCCACTATAAATTTTTGGAAATCAGGGCCTTGGATGGCCCTTGCAGTCCTGCGGTTAAGGATACTTCATTCACCATTCAAGAAATTTATAAAGATTTATGATAAACTAATAGGATGGTTACCAAGCTAATTAGAATAGGAATAAGAACTTAATGAAAAAAATAACTCTAATTATCCCCCTTGATCCCAAGAAAGAAGTTGAATTTTTAGATAGTGTCCTTGAGCAAAAGTCAACAGTAAAAATGATCATTGAACGCGGGAATAACCCCTCACGCAATCGAAATCGAGGCATTTGTAAAGCAAAGAGCGAATTTATTGCTTTTATCAATGCACATACTCTTTTATCTCCAGATTGGTCGGGTAAAGTTTTAAAATTTTTTAAAAATCATCATGAAATAGACATTGTTGGAGGCCCACAGCTTCATTATAAAAAAGATAATCTCTTTGCGAAAGCTTCAAGTTATGCTTTAAGTTCACCTTTTGGTACTGCATATGTATACTCTAGATATTCCAAAGGGCAAATGAATCTGCATGCCGACGAAACTTATCTTACTTCTGCAAATCTCATCTGCAAAAAAAAAGTAGTTAATAAAATAAAATTTGATGAATCTTTATATCCCGGAGAGGATCCAAAATTTATTAGGGATGCAATTAAGAAGGGTTTTCGGATTGCCTACTCTCCAGATATCATTGTTTACAATAGAAAACGTTCTGATATTTTCTCGCTAGCCAAACAAATATTTAATTATGGAAGAGTTAGACCGAAAAAGGAAAGCTTAAAAGAAACCCTTTATAAACCATATTTTCTCATCCCTTCTTTTTTTGTAGTCTATTTAGCATTTTTACCTTTGCTCACTTATTTTAATTATTGGCTACTTCTGCCTCTGTCATTCTATCTTTCTTTAAACATAGTATTCTCATACTACGAAGCAGTGCGAAGAAAAAGCATGCTTATTTTTTATCTTTTACCTTTTATTTTTTTTGTTATTCACTTTAGTTATGGAGCAGGATTTATATATGGGATATTAAAAAAATAATCTATGAAACCAATAATTAGTTTTGTAACTCCAATGAAAGAAAAAGACTTTAGAGTTATTGCTCTTCTCAAATCTATACGTTTTCAAAACTATCCCCAAAATAGAATTGAAATTATCATCATTGATGGAGGAAGCAATCCTGAAATTTTACAGGCATGCAAAAATTATAAGGTGAAAATTTTTTTTAATCCGAAACAATTAGCGGAAGGTGCAGGCATGGGTAAAGACCAGGGTATATGGAAATCAAAAGGAAAATATATTGTAATTGCAGAATCAGATATTGAACTTATAGGAAAGGACTGGATAATTAATATGATAAGACCATTAGAAAACAATTCTGAAATATTTGCAAGTGTACCAAGACTATT
Source organism: Candidatus Woesearchaeota archaeon (assembly GCA_964362065.1). Lineage (GTDB taxonomy): Archaea > Nanobdellota > Nanobdellia > Pacearchaeales > GW2011-AR1 > VGKP01. Next base: position 18,963 of record CAYIDE010000003.1, read on the forward strand.
TATTAATAAAAAGGATAATGTCACTAATCGGTATTTGAGCTATTTGGGTGTAGATCCATTCGCAATATACCGCTCTATAGAAGGTCAGTTGGAATTAAATAATAATATTAAGAAAGTACATAAACAGGGATATGACATATTGGAATTGAATGTAAAAAATCCCTATTGTATGGGTAGTAATGGCTTTATGTTCAGGAAATCATTAATAAAGAAAGTAGGTGATTATGCTCAGGATGTAGAGTTCATTGCAAGGCTAGCTAAATCAGGTTATACTAAATTTGCCGTTATTGATAAATCAAGAATTTGGCATAAAAATATAAAAAGTATGGGCGACTTTCTTCGTAAAAGAATAAGATGGACTAGAAATTATGCAAAAGTTTATATTAGAGAAAAGAAAGATTTTCAATGGATAACTGATAGAAGAGAATTTTTTTTCTATGTTTTAAAAAATCTCGTATTAATTCCGGCAATAATCACAAGCGTAAAGAATTCAATTCGATATCATGATAGAGCATGGTTTTTACATGCTCCTCTGCTTTTTCTCTCCACCATTTTAAATATCTATTTTACATTCACTTCAAAAAAAATGCTAACTCAGATTTTTAAAGGATGAAAATCTATAGATGTGCCGCGTCAATACGTTTTTTTGCATATGGGTATGCTGATGATAATTGCTGCCAAATAGGGGGCAGATTATTTTTTAATTCATATCCTTCCCAAACAATAGGCTCCATTGGACCACTGCTTTTTGCCCAAGCAGCCATACGACTTACTCCATCAGAAAGCGAAGTATTTTCCTGATAACCAAGAATTTTTTTGGCTTTGGTATTATCACACCATGCATATTTAACTTCAAAACGTGGAGGAAGGTGCTCAGGTTTCATTGATACCCCCATAGCATCAATAACTACTTGAGCTAAAGTATTAACACTGTAAGTTCGAGAAGCTCCCAAATTAATAGTCTGTCCATTAGCTTTTTCAATAAAAGCAGACTCTGCAATGCAAGGAGCAACATCTCCAATATAACTGAAAGCTCTTTTCTGTTTCCCATCACCAAAGATGCATGGGGGTTTACCTTTCATTATATTATTCATAAAAATTCCAAGGACATTTCTGTAAGGGTCGCCTAGGAATTGCCTTTCGCCATATACATTATAAGGGCGCAAAATAACATAGTTTAAATTATGGGTTTGGTGCGCTGCAGCAAGATCCTGTTCAACAGCAAGTTTTGCAATTCCATAAGGATCTTCGGGAAATGGCGTTTGATCTTCCTTAAAAGGAGGAGGAGAATTTTTTCCACTGCCGTAGACAGCAATAGAGGAAGTAAAAACTAATTTTTCGATATTATGTTTTATCGCAGCATTAATAATATTTATCGAACCAATGAGATTATTAGTATAATTAAATTTTCTAATGTTGTGGGATAATCCCTCTGCAGCATAGGCAGCAAAATGATAGATAATTTCTTGACCTTTAATTGCATCCTCAACTGTAGAAGGATTTGTGATTGAACCCTTTATGAATCTTGCAGAAGGATGAATATTCTCTTGCAATCCTCCAGACAAATCATCCAATACAGTCACCTCATTTTCTTTACTCAAAAGATAGTCTACTACATGACTTCCTATAAAGCCAGCACCTCCGGTAACCAGTATTTTTTTCATATTTTTATCTTCATTTGGTTACTTTATAAGCTTTATTGGTTTTTAATATAACTAAAATTTACTAATTAGAATCGCAAATACTTATAAATATAGAATATTTTCATACCTAATAAATGAAAACGGTAAAGAATAAAAATAGAAATAATAAAAATCCAGTAAATGTATCAATAGCGATTATTTCTCAAAAAAAAGATAGTACTTTCACGAAAATTTTAGCAGTTATTAGATCACAAGAATATTTTGGAAAAATGGAAATATTAGTTCAAGGAGAAAAGAAAGGTTTAGCAGAAAATATGAATATAGGAATAAAAAGAGCTAAACATCCCATAGTTATCACTCTTCATGGAGATTGCGTCCCAGAAGGGAGATATTGGCTGCAGAATTTAATTGCTCCTTTTAAAAATCCAGATGTTGTTGCAACAGTTTCTAAAGTAAGAATGCCCAATGAAATCTGGAAAAGATTTGATATTTTTACTAAATCACTTTCGATACAGGAAAAAGGAGTCATTACCCCTCTTTTGGATGAAAAAGGCTGTGCATATAGAAAGAGCGCTCTTGAAAAAGCTGGCTACTTCAATGAGGAAGATTTTAAGACTGCAGGGGAAGATTTTGATTTATATCTTAAAATAAAAGAAAAAGGTATTAT
>CAYIDE010000004.1:0-18490 GCA_964362065.1 Candidatus Woesearchaeota archaeon
ATTTTGCGTTAGAATCGCTCCAGCTTAAAAAGCTGGAGATATCTTCTTAATTATTTAACTATTTAGACCTCTTAAAAAAATGACTGCCATATATTTTCTGGAAAAATCTTCGTGTTTTTCCGATTGGGAGTTTTTTTACCTTAAACCCCTATAAGTTTGGTACATAGCATAATTCGCTTTAATAGGATTATCTATGAATTCACAAAATGATTCAACTAATGCCAAAGGTTCTTTTTGAAACAATTTCAAACTTTTTTTCATTAATATTCCGGAGCACATAAAATCAACGACAATTTTAAACCTCTCTTCATCCTTAGCTTCAGCGAAGATTTTTAATGAGTCTGTACAATCCCTATTGGCCAATGGGTCCTTAATTAATCCCTTCTTAATCCGATTAACATATCTCTTTGCGCCTGCAAGATTCTTTACCATTTTAATAATTATATTCAAGTATATTAAAAGGTATCGATATCCTAAAAAAACTAGTTGATAACTTTTGTTCTCAGATTAAATTTTGCTATTCTCGCCCTTCCCGCGGATTTTTTTAATAGTTATCCAGCTTATATAGAATTTCTTTAGGATTCTTTATCCTTTCTGGATAAAGGCTCTTCAAGGTTTTGTCTCCTGAAAAAAGATTACAATTACGTGCGAGAGCCAAAGCAAGATAAGGAGAATCTTTGTAATGCTCTTTTAGAATTTCTTTGGCTTCTTCAACTTTATCACTGAATTCTATATCGCGAATAAGAATAATTTGATTCATAACAAAATTTGTCATTTCAAGAAGCTCTTCAGAAGACAATTTTGTTTTCTTCATTATTTTCTCTGTGTATTTGCTTAGTTCTATTAGCAAAAAATAAGGTGAAATAAAATCAAATTTCTCTTTTACAAAATTCTGTAGAAAAACTTCCAAAGAATCTCCCTTATGCATCAAAGCCGAAATAACAACATTAACATCAACAACGAGAGGCCTTCTATCTTGCATATTTTTCGTAATGCTTCCAAACCGCTTCTTTAACTTCATTTTTTATCTCTTCTACATCTTCGTCACTTGCTTGTGATTTTGCAGCAATTTCTCTGATACGCTCTATTTTTTTTCGCTTTTCCTCTTGCTCATCCATTATCCTTTTTGCTCCCAATATCCAGTAAAGCATGGGTACTTCTTTCATATTTTCAGGTACATCTATAGTTATTTTTACCATAGATTATGGAGAAAAAGGAGTTATTTATATTTTTAGGTAGTTTGTGTTTGGCCGTATAGTCTCTGAGGATTCGAGAATTTATTTCTTTATTTTTCCGACAATCCAACCTATAATTATCCCAATTACTATACTAAAGATAATAATATTCCATTCAGTTACTATTGGATTAAAAAAATTATGGCAGGTTAGATTAGCAGGATAATCTGTTAAAGATAAACAATTATTTATTCCCTTCTTATATGTTAAAATGCTTGCTATCAAACCGAAAGTTATCCCACTGACTAACCAATACAAATCCTTCCATCTCATTGAATTAAACCTTTTTGTCGATTTATAAATTCTTGTCTTTCCTGAGGATTATCTGGCATCTTTGTATTTTATTTGATTTTTTTCCAAAAAACAAACGCTCGCAAAGCTTTAAAAAGCCATTTCTATAGAAAAGAACAGAATCTGATTAGTAGGAATGCGAGTTTGTGCTGATAACACTTGCAAGCATAGAGATAGAGTTGCATCTAAGAACATGAAAATTTTAACAGAAGAAATCAATGGCGAAATTGTCAAAACCTCGGGCAGGCAGTTTACAGTTTTGGCCGAGAAAGCGGGCGGCTAAACAATTACCTAGTGTGCACTGGAATATTCTTAGTAAAATGAAACATAAGAGTGCTGGATTCTTAGGAATTATTGGATACAAAGTGGGAATGTCATCTGCTGTTGTAAAAGATATGACTGAAAATTCCATGACAAAAGGAAAAAAGATAATTGTTCCTGTAACTGTTCTTGAAAACCCAGCAATGAAAATCGCCTCTGTTAGATTTTATGCTATGGGAAAAGTGTTAAAAGATGTGGTTGTAAGTAATGACAAAATTCTGAAAAAGATTTTACGTGTGACCAAAGAAGTAAAACAATTTGATACAGAAATACCTGCACAATATGATGATATCCGCGTTATTGTTTTCTCCTTGCCTCAACAATCTACGATTAAGAAAACTCCTGATATTATTGAGCTGGGAATATATGGCGAGACAAAAGAAAAGAAACTTGAATTTGTAAAAAAACATCTAAATAAAGAAATTTCTATTAAAGACACAGTACCATTAGATTGGGTTGATGTTAGGGGTCTGACAACTGGAAAAGGCTTATCAGGGCCTGTGAAACGCTTTGGCATCTCACTTAAACAGCATAAATCTGAAAAGGGAGTGAGAAGGCCGGGGAGTTTAGCGCCGTGGCACCCTGCCCGCGTCACTTTCAGAACACCTATGGCCGGGCAGTTAGGTATGTTTTCTCGAGTACATTATAATCTTAAACTTATAACTACTGGCGTTATTGGAGAAAAAAATATCAACCCTTTATCGGGATTTAAAAACTATGGAAATATCAAAGGAAATTATATTATTGTCCACGGAAGTGTACAAGGACCGAGCAAGCGGCAAATTCTTATTACGCCTTCTTCTAGAGCAACAAAGATTCAACAAAAGAAAAAATTTGAATTTCAGGAGTTGATTGTATGAAAGCAATTTTTTATGATAGCGCAGGGAATAAAAAAGAAGAAATAGAATTGCCGAAGATTTTTAACACTCCCATAAGAGAAGACCTTGCAGCTAAATATTTTGAAACAGAAAAATTTTTACAGATGCAGCCATATGCACCTTATGCAGAAGCAGGAAAAAGGCATTCTGCATCTGGAACAATAAGCCATAAGAGGCATGAATGGAAGGGGCATTATGGAAAGGGTATCTCAAGAGCGCCGCGTAAAACCATGTCGCGCAGAGGAACGCAGTTTTATTGGATTGGAGCTGAAGTTGCACAAGCTCGCGGCGGGAGAGCAGCACATCCGCCTATTGGTATTCATCGCATAAGAAAAATAAACAAAAAAGAGCAGGAACTTGCTTTAGCTTCAGGATTTGCAGCAACTGCATCTACTAAATATTTACTGAAAAGATATACATCTCTTGAGAATATAGACAGTGCTCCAATTGTTATTAGCTCTCTGCCAGACAAAATAAAGGACTTTATTAATATATTAAAAAATATATTTGGGCAAAAATTATCTTTAATTATACCAAAGAAAGAAGTGCGTTCTGGTAAGGGTAAACGCAGAGGAAGGAAATACAAGTCAAACGCTGGCCTTTTGATTGTGACAGGAAATAAGGAAAAATTATCTTTTCAGAGTTTTGATGTAAAATCAGTGCAAGAAATTTCTATTAGTGATATCTATCCTCTGGGCAGACTTACACTATATACACAAAAAGCTTTGGAGGAATTGAAATGATTGTTGTAGATATTGAAACATCTGGACAATATCCTGAAAAGCATGGGATTTGGCAGATTGGAGCTTTAGACTTTTATAATCATAATAATTTATTTTTTGGAGAGTGCAGAATAGATGATGAAGATGAAATTCAGGAAGGAGCTGTAAAAGTACATGGGAAAGATGAGGCTTATTTGCGAAATAAAAATAAACGCTCTCAAAGGCTGTTGCTTAGAGATTTTTGCTTATGGTGCGAATCAGTTCGCATGAAAAATGCTCTTTGTCAAAATCCCCGATTTGATGCTGGTTTTATTGAATTTAAAATTAGAAAATATAATTTAAAAATTCCTTACCACCATGGAGGAATTGATCCCGATAGTCCTTGGCATTATAGAGCATTTGACTTACACAGTATTGTACAGAGCAAGTATCATAGAATATTTGGAAGTTATTTGATAATGGATAACCACAGCGATATGGGTTTAACAAATATCATAAATTTCTGCGGACTTCCAATTATAAGAGGGAATCATAATGCTTTAGAAGATGCTAAATTAACTGCAGAATGCTTTTCTCGTATTGAATTTGGAAAAAATCTTATTTCGGAATATTCAGAATATCCAATTCCGCAGGAGCTGCGCATATGATACTCAAACCTATAAGCTCTGAAAAGGCAGTTAAGCTAATTGATATAGAAAATACTCTTCTCTTTGAAGCTCCGCGAGAAATGAAAAAATCAGATTTTAAGAAAGAAGTAGAAAAAATATTTGAAGTTAAGGTTAAAAAAGTCAGAACACTGATTCATGGCAATAAAAAATATGCTTATATAAAACTTAAGAAGGAGTACCCAGCGATAGATATTGCAACAAAGCTGGGCATGATTTAAAATGGAATTAGAAACAATGCCTGCTAAAGGCAATGGATATGTTTTACAGATAGACAGCGCAGAGGTTAGCAGGATATATGGTAATAACTGTGAAATTGATTCCTCATTTTTCACTGCTAATAATAAGCCATGCAAGTATTTAGGAGAAATGTCAGGTGGGAAAGCTGAAAGGTTACATGGAATAGTTTTTGAATTTCCTAATATATATTCATCTATTCTATTATTAGTAAAAGATTTCAAGTTTAATGGTGAAGTTATTGTTTATTCTCCCCTGGATACAATTGCTTGGAGACTCCTTTATTATTCTGGGATTGAAAAAATTCTTCAGGAGCAGGAAAAAAATGGGTAAAAGAATTATCTCGCAGGCAAGAGGACATGGCTCTCTGACTTATAGAGTCAGGAAACAGGCGTATCAGTATAAAATAAAATATCCGGTAAATGATGGAGAAGCGGAAATTCTTGCCATCATTCATTCACCTGCACATAGCGCGCCTCTTCTAAAGATAAAAGCAGGAAATGAAATCTTTTATTATCCTGCATTTGCTGGCGCCCATATAGGACAAAAAATAATTATCAACGGGCCGGCGGAGACAGGAAATATTCTAATGCTTAAAAATATATCTCCGGGTGTGAAAGTCTATAATATTGAAAATAACCCTGGAGATGGCGGTAAAATGGTGCGCAGCGCGGGCTCGAGCGCGCTGGTATTTAAAAAATATGAGCATAACAAAGTATCCTTGTTGATGGGAAACAAAAAAGAAGTGATTGTTAGCGGAGATTGCAGAGCTGCATTGGGAGTTATTGCCGGCCAGGGCAGGATTCTGAAACCATTTGTTAATGCCGGAAAAAAATATTACAAGATGAAATCAAGGAATAAACTTTGGCCTAGAACCTCTGCTGTAAAAATGAATGCTGTGGATCATCCCTTTGGCTCAGGAAGAGGCAAGAGAATTAAGTCTAAAATTGCTAAGCGAAATGCTCCTCCTGGTGCAAGAGTAGGGCATATTCGCCCAAGGCGCACTGGCAGGAGCAAAAAATGAAAAAAAATAAAAGTGGTTTTCAAAAAGGAAAAAAATATACTTTAATAAATGATAGACTTGGAAATCAGGAAATAATATATTTAGGTGAGGATATAACATATTCTTTTCATGGAAAATTCAAAAATAATAATGGAAATAAAGGATATGAAAAATTCGTTTATAGAGATTCATCAAGCAGTGAAGTGCCAATTGTTGTAGCGCTCGAAGAGAGTACTTTTGTTCTTAATGGAAATACCATTACTACAATAGACCCAACAATAATAAGCTATCAGGGTTTTCCAAAATATTACATATCGAGAAATAAAAGTATAGAAAGAGAGCGTTTAAATCTTATTAAAATATTAGAGGGGGCTGGAGAGTAAATGGCAGAAGAAGTTATTGTAAAATCAAAGGATATTTACTATCGCGGACAACTACTTGAAAGATTGAAAGAGATGAATGTGCGTGAGGTAGCAAAATATTTACCGTCGAGAAATCGCCGCTCTGTTTTGCGTGGTTTTGACAAGATTGAAAAATTTGTTAGGCGCTGTAAAATACAATTAGAGCAGCGCAAGAAAATCCGAACTCATCTTAGGGATATGGTTATAGTTCCTCATTTTGTGGATATGACTATTGCTGTTTATAATGGCAAAACTTTCCAAGATATTACTATTATACCAAAAATGATTGGACATCGTTTAGGTGAATTTGCACTGACGCGAGAACGTGTTGTACACGGAAATCCTGGAATTGGCTCTACTAAGAGCTCTGCGGGAGAGAAAAAATAAAATGGTAGAGCAGAATTCTCAGAAAATGCCAGATAATTCTACTTCCAGTATTGAAGAAAAAAAGGAAGTTTTAGAAAAAAAAGATGATAAGAAAAAAGAACTTCCTAAGAAGGTAAAGAAAGAGGAAGCGTTTGCTATAGGAAAGAATATGCATGTTTCAAAAAAGCAATGCATGTATATATGTGATTTTATAAGATATAAAAAAATTGATGAGGCAATTACAGAATTAAAAGAAGTTATTCTTATGAAAAGAACAATCCCTTTCAGAGGAGAAATTCCGCATCGAAGAGGAAGGGGCATGATGTCGGGAAGGTATCCAATTAAATCATCTAAATTATTTATTAATATTTTAAAGGGGCTTAGAGGAAATGTTTTGATGAACGGTCTGGACTTAGACAAGACGCATATATCTTGGGCATCTGCATCCTGGGCATCACGCCCCCAGAAAAGAGGAGGCGCACGTTTTAAAAGGACATATGTGGTTTTAAAAGCACGGGAATTTTCTGAAATGGAGAAAAAACAATGAACAGCCAAACAGCATCACAGCAAGTGAAGATACAACGATTAGCAAGTATAGAGGATTTGCCTTTGCTTATCCAAGGAGATATTGTAGAAATAGTAATTTCTGGCCAAAAACCAGTGAAAATGGTAATTGATAATAATTCTAAAAATACTCTAAAGATATTGGAAAGGCATTCTGTTTATGGATATAATGCATTTGGAAGGACTATTGCATATAATTTTATAGAAGTATATGAAGGAAAGATATTATTTGAGGATAAATATTCAATAATGAATGACTATTCTAGATATGAAAATTATGATTTCCATCAGGAAAAGATGGGTCTCTTGGAGAGAGGGGGGTTATAAAATGGAAGAAAAAAAATTTGTTGGATTCAAGAAAGAAGAACTTGGCGTAAAGGAATATGTGAAAAATGCTTTGGGAAAGGGCAGAATTAGCGGTGTAACAATAGAATACACGCCAGTGGGAGAGAAAATCATTATTGCAACTGCGCGACCAGGCATAGTTATCGGCCGAAGAGGTGAAAAAATTGATGAGCTTACGCGAGTGATAAAAAAAAGATTCCGTTTTGATAACCCGCATATTGAGATTCGTGAAATTCGTGAGCCATTATTGGATGCACAGCTGGTAGCAGATGAGATTGCTTTAGGACTTGAAAGAGATGGCTCCATGAGATTTAAAGTTATTGCCTACAAGATGCTGCAGGAGATTGTAAAGGCAGGAGCACTTGGAGTAGAGATTGTGCTTGCTGGTAAACTTCCTAGCGAGAGAGCGAGAAGTTGGCGTTTTAGCCATGGCTATTTGAAAAAAACAGGAGATCCTGCGAAAGTAGTTGACCGTGCTATGTCTCAGGCAGTAACTATTGCTGGAGTAGTTGGCATCAAAGTAAGTATTTTGCCTCCTAATACACCTATACATGATCGTATTGTTATTGATGATGCTCTAAAGAATAAGATTCAACAGGAAGCGGAGGCACTTAATTTGGCAAAGGAGCAAATTATTAAAAAAGAACCTGAAAAGACTGTGAGGCCTAAAAAAACAAAAAAATCCGGAGGAAAAAAATAATGGCAATAATGAAAGCAAAGGATGCAAGAACTATGAACCCAGATGAAAGAAAGAAAAGATTGCAAGAGCTTAATTTCTCACTTATCAGAGGAAAGGTTACTGCGAATAAAGCGAATTCTAAGACCAAAGAAATTAAAAGGGCCATTGCCCGTCTTTTAACGTTTGCTAATGCATCAGAGGAGGTGAAAAAAAACTAGCAATGGATATAGAACCGGGATTTGGCTTACCAAGCAATAAAGATATTTTTGAAGAAATCGCTAAGGGAGAACAGCAAATTACAATCTCAACAGTGGCCCGTAGATACGGTAAAATCACTACCTTAGTCAGTGGATTTAACAAGAATGTTGATATAAAAGCAACAGCGAAATATCTTAAAGAAAATCTTGCTTGTGGTGGGACTGTTAAGGATAGAGTTATAGAATTGCAGGGAAACCATCGAAAACAAGTTAAACCGCTTTTGGTTGCCCTCGGTTTTGATGAGCATTTTATCAATGATTAATATGAAAAATAAAATTCACCCCGCACAGGAAAAATCTTCTATGGCTCCACAGCGTCCAAGTGTGACTCTAAGTAAAAGAGGAAGAATTTTTGAAGGAAGGGTCATAAAAAATTTTCCTGAAAGAATAGTTATTGAGCTGGAGAGGATGGTTTATGTCTATAAGTATGAAAGATTCTATAAGAAAAAAATTAGAATTCACGCGAGGCTTCCTGCTAGCATAAATGTTGCTGTAGGGGATATTGTCCGCGTACAGGAGTGCAGACCATTAAGCAAATTAATTCATCATATATTCATTGAAAAAATAAACTCTGGAAAAGCAAATGTACAGGAGAAAAAATAATGAAAGCAATTAGTGCAAGAGCAACAAGAGGATTACTCATAGGAAGTTATGTTACAGCAGCAGATAATAGCGGGGCAAGAATTGTAAAGATTGTTAGTGTTAAACATGGAAAATCACGAAAGGGCAGACAACAGTTCGCGAAAGTAGCGGATTGGGTTAAAGTATCTGTTAGAGTAGGGAAGCCGGAAATGAAAGGAGAAGTTTTTGATGCTGTTATTATTAGACAAAAGAAGCCATATCGCAGAAAAACAGGAGAACTAGTATTTTATGAGGATAATGCTGCAGCGCTCCTTAAAGATGAAAAAGGAAATCCAAAAGGTACACAAATTAAGGGCCCTGTTGCCAGAGAAGTTGCTGAAAGATGGAAGGAGGTCGCGAAGATTGCGCCTTTTGTGTTATGAGTACCTCACAAGTTCATAAAGAAAATGCCAAAAAAATAGACAACTTAGAAGATACTGGGAGATTGAACAACCGTATATCTTTATCCTTGCATTGGGTTAATAATTTAGAAGATATTGCTAGAGATATTGTTGAACATAATTCTAGAAAAGAAATAGAAGAAATGGATTTTGCCTATGGAGTGGCAAGAGATTATAAGAAAAGAATGGTTAGATGGGCATATAAAAGAGAAGAAATTAGGAATATCTTTGAGTTTGGAATATCAAGATATAATGCAATTTTAAGAGAAGCGGGAATATCTGAAAAATATATTCTTAAGGAAGAAGAAATATGAAATCTGAATTTTCAACATCGTGGAATGCAAGCGTGCAGCCAAGAAAGCAGAGAAAATTCAGGGCGAATGCTCCATTGCATATAAAGCATAGGTTTTTAAGTGCTCATTTATCTAAAGAATTAAGAACAAAGTATGGCAAGAGGAATCTTCCTCTTAGAATAGGGGATGAGGTGCTTGTCATGCGTGGTAGCTTCCGTAAGAAGAAGACCAAAGTAATTTCTATTCATCTCAAGCGCGGAAAAGTTGCCCTTGAGGGCATACAGAGAACAAGGAGGGATGGGACAAAAGTTAATGTTTTTTTCCGAGCGCATGCTTTGAAGATTACAGCTTTGTCCCTTGATGATAAAGAAAGACTAACTGCTGTGCAAAGACAATCAGCAAAGAAAGCTACCTAACTCTGCTTTTTAGAGGAAAACTATGCATCAAACACGAGCGTCAATAACGAAGAAGTTACCTATACCAAGAAAAGGAACGAAATACTTAGCAAGAGCACTTCGCTATCATAGAAATGCTGTTCCGGTTGTAATTGCTGTAAGAGATATGCTGAAACTTGCGCATAATGCGCGCGAGGTAAAACATATGATTCAGAGAAAAATTTTAAAAATAAATGGAAGATTAGTTAAAGACCATCGCGAACCGGTGTGTCTTTTTAATCAATTAGAAGCTGAAAAAGTCTATCGCCTTGGCCTTTTAAAAACAGGAAAATTTTACTTTGAGGAACTTTCTAAAATTGAAAATTTTCTTTGTAAAGTCACAGGAAAGAATCTTGTAAGAGGAGGGATTATTCAGCTTGGTTTGCATGATGGTTCTACACTAATCACAAAAAACAGTGATATCAAACCGGGAGATTCTCTTTACTTAGATAAAAAGGGAAAAATTGCAGAGCATATTTCTTTGACTAAAGGAAAAGAAATCTTTGTTATTTCTGGAAAACATCAGGGCAATATAGGCAGTGCTTCTTCAATTAAGGGCAATTATTTTGATATTAAATATAGTGGAGGAACAGTTACGCTTGACAAACTTTCTCTGATAGCAATTAAATGATAGCCCAAGAGACAATTATGCAGAGTTCAGCATCAAAAGAAAATACACAAAGAAAAATATTCATCGAGAAATTAGTTCTGAGTATGGGAGCAAGAGCAGATGTTTTAATTAAAGCAAAGAAATTGCTTGAGTTTCTTACGCAAAGTAAAGCACATATTACTACATCCAAAAAAAGAATTCCTGATTTTGACCTGAGTCCTGGACTTGAAGTGGGAGCTATAGTTACCATAAGGGATCAGAAGGCTATTGAACTTCTGAAGCTATTGCTTGGTGCTATTGAAAATAAACTTAAAAAGAAACAGATATCTGAAAATCATTTTTCTTTTGGTATAGAAGAATACATTGAAATTCCGGGAGTTGAATACCGAAGAGATATTGGTATACTGGGATTCAATGTAACAGTTGTTTTTGCACGCAAGGGGTTGCGGGTCAAACGCAAGAAAATTAAAATGGGTAATTTACCCAAAAAACAGTATGTTTCCCAAATAGAAATAATTCAATTTATGGAGGATCGTTTCAAAACGATTATAGCTTAAAATGACAGCAAGCGACTGGAATAAAATATTAAAACAGCTAAGGAGCAAACCAATTATTATGCAAAAATTCTTAAAATTTAACAAGCCGAAGCCGCGAAAATTTGGCATTATAACTAAAAAATGTGAAAGATGCGGGAGATTTGGAGCGCATTTAAGCCAGTATAATCTTAATCTTTGCAGACAATGCTTCAGAGAAATTGCGGAGGAAATAGGATTTAAGAAATACAAATAAAATGAATAATAATACATCTATTACTATTGAACCATCAAGAAGAGAATTGAATATAGGATCTCCTTGGGACTTCTTTGCTTACTATCTTTGCAATGGTCTTAAAAAAAATATAGTTATTACTGAAGAGAATTTTATATTTGAAGCATCTCCTCTTACAGCAAGACTATTACACTATGGAGAATATAGTGAATGGACTAACAAAAAAATCCGAGAATTTTCATCTTGTACTCACTGGCTTACAGAGGCAATGGAGACTCATGTTCTCAGTGGCTTACGGAAGGAAAAAAGTTGTTTAATAATTGAATCAGATGTTCACTCACCTTTCTTATCAAAAGGAGTTATACTAGCATGAGTCAAGATATTGTTGCTGATGGATTGAATATGGTTATGAATGCCAAACGAGCAAATAATGGAGAAGTTATTTTGAAACACCATTCTTCCCTTCTATTAGGGGTGTTAGCCATAGCAAAACTGAAGGGTTATATTAAGTCTTATCATACTGAAGAGAATAAACTTCGTATCTTGCTTGGAAAAATCCATAGCTGTAAAGCAATTAAGCCTCGTTTTGTTGTCGGCGCTGAAGATATTGAAATATATGTAAAAAGATATTTACCAGCAAAGATGATTGGAACTCTTATACTTACTACCAGCAAGGGCCTTATGAGTCATCAAACTGCCTTGGAAAAGCATATGGGAGGGAGCCTTATTGCTTACTTTTACTAAAATGAAAAAATCACTCTTTCAGAGCATGACTATCCCTAATGGCATTATCTGCAGATATAATAATAATATTTTTACATGTGAAAAAGGAGAAATTACTCTTACATATAGGGTTGCTGTTCGAGGCGTTATAGTGAAGATTAATGACGGGCATATAGAATTTTCAAAACCGAGAAGCACAAAAAAAGATTTTTCCTCTGTGCGTTCAATCTCAGCTCATCTTCAAAATATTTTTCAGGGACTGCAAAAACCATATGTCTATACATTGGAAACATGTAATGTGCATTTTCCTATGATCTTAAAAAAAGAAGGGGAGAATTTGATAATCACAAATTTTCTTGGAGAAAGGATTGCGAGACGTGCGAAAATATTGTCAGGAGTTGAGCTAACAATAAAAGGGACTACTCTATATCTATCTTCTCATGATAAAGAATCTGCTGGACAAACCGCAGCAAATATAGAGCGTGCGACACGTATTGCTAAAAGAGATAGAAGAATTTTTCAGGATGGTATATTTATTACGCATTGGCCAGGTGAAACCTAATGAGAAAAAAATTTATACGCGCTGACAGTTTTAGGTATTCAAGAATTGGTAAGAACAGACCAAAGCTGCAAAAGTGGCGTAGACCAAGAGGAAAGCATAATAAATTGCGGTTAAAGAGAGCAGGACACTCTAAACAGCCAGGTATTGGCTACCGTAAATCACGAAAGCAGACTGGGAAAATAAAAAATCTGCTGCCAGTACTAGTGCACAATGTTAAAGATTTACAAGAGCTAAAAAAAGCAAATATTGTGATTCTTGCCCGAGTTGGTATGAAAAAAAAATTTGAAATAATTAAAGAAGCAGAAAAATTAGGTATAACTATTTTCAATTTTGGAGGCAGAAAAAATGAATCTTAAGAAAAAAAAAGCATTGGCTGCAAAATTACTAAAAGCTGGCAAAGGAAGGGTTATATTTCATCCTGGCAGATTGGAAGATATTAACCATGCTCTAACAAAACAAGATATTCTGGACCTTTTTAATAATGGTTCTATTATAATTAAGCCAGTTAAAGGAAGAAAGACTGGCTTTAGTATTCGTGTAAGGCGCAGGGGAGGAAGCATCCGTCAGCGTGTAAGAAAAGGAAAGAGAGAATATGTATTTCTGACAAGGAAATTGCGGAGGTATCTTGCTGAATTGAAAAAGCAGAAGAAAATTACTTCAGAACAATATTCTTTACTTCGCAAGGAATTAAGGGCAAGCCAATTTAAGAGTAAAAGCCATCTGAAGGAGCATTTGGCCTTAATGAAAATATGAAAAAATCACTTAAAAGAAGAAGATTGGAAGGAAAAACTGATTATAGTGCACGTTTAGCATTACTTAAAGCAGGAAAAACCCGTTTAGTGCTCAGACGCAGCAATAAATATATAATTGCGCAATTAATAGTAAGTGAGTATGCGCAGGATCGTGTGCTTGCACAAGCAATATCTTCAGAACTTCTAAATAAGGGTTGGCCAAGTGAACTTCAGGGAAGTCTGAAAAGCAGGGCAGCTTCTTATCTTACTGGTTTTCTATTAGTTAGTAAACTAAATGGCAGTATTGCTGAAGCAATATTAGATATAGGCATGCATAGGAATATTCATAAATCCCGTCTATATGCTGCACTTAAAGGAGCTCTTGATGCTGGACTGCATGTTTATGGAAGCGCAGACATATTGCCAAGTATGGAAATGATAGAAGGAGATTCAAAATTGCATAAAGTTTTTAAACTGATTATGGAGAAATTAAAATGATGTATAATTACTCAAGTAGGGAGCTCTTAAACTATGGCTGAAAAAGAAAATGTCAATGAACCGAAAGACCTTATTGAACCTGTTCCCGAAGAACTAGAAAAGCTAAAGCTTGAACCAATGAAAGAACAGCCTGAATTAACTGAAGAAACAAAAAAACGTCTTTCTCGGGGAGAGCGAAAAGCTCTCGCAGATGCTGAAGCAGAGCGGAAAGCCCTGGAATCATGGGCTCCTAAGACTTCTCTGGGAATGCAGGTAAAGACAGGCATTGAAAAAAATATAGATATAATTCTTACTTCAAATAAGAAAATCTTAGAGCATGAAATTGTAGATTACCTGCTGCCTATTGAGCATGACTTGCTTCTCATTGGACAAGCAAAGGGAAAGTTTGGAGGAGGAAAAAGAAGAGCATGGAGGCAAACACAGAGAAAGACCATGGAAGGCAATATTGTCACCTTCTCATGCATGGCAGTAGTTGGCGACAAGAAAGGGCATGTAGGAATAGGATACGGCAAGGCAAAAGAAACCCTGCCAGCAAGAGCTAAAGCTATCCGCAATGCCAAACTAAACATTATTAAAATTATCAGGGGCTTTGAGACTCCTGAAGGCAAGGAGAACGAACCACACACTGTGCCTTTTATTGTTGAAGGAAAATGCGGAAGTGTGCGCATTAAACTTATTCCTGCGCCAAGAGGAACTGGTCTTGTTGTGGGCGATGAATGCAAGAAAATCCTTCGGCTCGCAGGAATTAAAGATGTTTATGGAGTAACCAAGGGACAAACAAGAACAACTTTTAATTTGGCAAAAGCATGTATTGATTCACTTAAAAAAACAAACATGTTGGAAACATAAAATGATTATAGTCATCAGAATTTCAGGAAGAGTTGAAGTGCCTCGCTCTGTAAGAGAAACTTTATTCAGAATGCGACTAAGAAAAAAATATACTGCTATATTGATTGAAAATAAAGAAGAAAATATCATAATGCTGGACAAAGTCCGTAATTTTGTAGCTTATGGTATTATCAAAAAAGAAATGCTTGAAAAATTAATTGAACTAAGAGGGGAGCTAATGGATAAAAGAAAAAAAATATCTAAGGAAAATATAATTGCTGAAATAGGTAAAAAACCTCTTTCTGAACTGGGAATAAAACCATTTTTTAGGCTGCATCCTCCAAGAGGGGGAATTGACAGTAAATTGCATTTTCCAATTAGAAAGGGTGTGCTTGGTGATAATGGTGAAAAAATTAATCTTCTTTTAGAGAGGATGCTATAATGAAAATAATTTACCTAGGAATTTTGAGAAATTGGAGGAAGCTGTAAAATGAGCAAAAGAGAAAGTGCATGGGAATGCATTTGCGGATATTTAGGGTATGGCAAAGAATCTCCGATGGCTTGCCCTCAATGCCACCAGTTAGAAAGTTTCATTCAGCTATCTAATGGCTCATCAGAAGAAAAAGAGAAAAACACTGAAATTGATATAGCATCAGATTTTGAAGATGAAGAAGAAGAGCTTATAGAAGAGGATAAAAAATTAAAAAATGGGAAAAATAAAACCATAAGGAAAAGAAAATGATTAGAGTGAAAAAACGCAGAAAATCAGAAAGAAGGCATGGGAAGCAGACTGCTTTTAGAGGGAGCAAGAAACGGACACGAGGTTCAGGAAATAGAGGAGGCAAGGGAATGGCCGGAACAGGGAAGAGAGGAGACCAAAAAAAGACTCTTGTTATCAATTTAACAGGAGGAAATAATTATTTCGGTAAAGACAAGACACTAAGGAGAGGTTTTTCAGCTAAGCCTTTATTAATCATTAATGTTCAAGATATTGAAAAAAATCTCACTGCTCTTATCAAACAAGGCAGGGCAAAATTAGATAATGGAAGATATGTAATTCATTTGCTTAAATATAAAGTCTTGGGCGGGGGAGAGGTTAATCATAAACTTCACATTCATGCGGCAGCGGCCTCTGCCTCTGCTATAGAGAAAGTAAAAGAAAAAGGTGGAGAAATTTTTATAAAAAATTCTATTGCAAAGGATTTATAACTTTTAATCCTGGAATCTTTTTAAAATGGCTACTATCTTCAGTTAGGATAGTGAAAATATTATTCTCTATCATTGTTGCAGCAATTAAAGCGTCCCAAAATGGAATAGAAAATCTCTTTACAAACTTAATTGCTTTTCTTATAGACTTAGAAGTATAATCTATCTTTATCCAATTCTCAGAAATCAAAAGTGAATCAATGATAATCTCAGCATCTTCTATTTGAATGGGCTTTTCTATTTTATTTGTTAAAACTGAAAATAATTCTGCAACTATCTGATTTGTTATATGGGCTTTCTTTTCATTTTTAAATATTGATGCTACAAGCTTTGCAGATTTTTCCCTTTTTTTATGTTCAGAACTATCATAAGCATATACGAGAATATTTGTATCTATTAAAAAATCATCGCTCATGCCATTCTGGCCTTGTTGTTTTGAGTTTCCCCATATCGATTCCCTTTTCTAATAAAGAAAGAGACTTTACAATGCTATCTCCTTTTTTTCTGTCTGTCCATTCTTCAAGTGCGTCGGTTATTGCCTTTCCTAAGTATCCCTTTCTCTTGCTATATAGTACGCTTGCTATTAAGCGCAATTTCCGCTCTACTTGATTATCAATGCTTACCGTAATTATTCCCATAATTATATTTAGATTATTATGTATTTAAATATTTCTATATTTAAGTAAATAATGTAATTGGTGATAAAGCATATTTTACTACTGAATGAGATAAAAAAATGAAAACATTACTTTCTAATTTTTCCTCAGAGAGGGATTATTTTCCCCAAATTTTGCATCAATCACTTGAAAAGAATCTTTAAAAACCTCTTTTTCCCTTAAGAGAGATGCCAATAGATTTGAAGAACATCTTTTCCTTTTTGCCTGAGGTAAAGCACCCTATTGAAAAAAAGCTTGGATTTAAGATCAAGCTGAAGTGGACGCTGCTTATTCTACTAGGTTTTTTTGTGCTGGCGAATATCCCTCTTTATGGTTTATCCAGAAATTCTCTTGCACAATTTGAATATTTAGCGATAATACTTGGAACTGATTTTGGAAGCATCATTAGTTTAGGCATTGGCCCTATTGTCATGGCTTCTATTATACTCCAACTTTTAGTTGGGGCAGGCATCCTTAAAATTGACACTAATACTTCAGAAGGAAAAAGGCATTATCAGGGGCTGCAGAAAATTGGTGTTATTTTCTTCGTTCTTTTTGAGGCTCTTGTTTATGTCCTGATGGGAGGATTGCAAGCTCTTCCGGGGCTGCATTTAATAGTGATATTCCAGCTAATTTTAGGGGGGCTTGCAATAATGCTCATGGATGAAGTAACAACTAAATGGGGGCTTGGTTCTGGTACGAGTTTATTTATTGTTGCGGGCGTAGCATGGCGTATAGTCGCCGGATTGATACAATTTATTGACCAGACAGGAAAGAACTGCCTGCTTGATTTTAACAATACCCCTTGTGCAGGCAAAATATTTGTGATTATACAATCTATTATTAATAGTGCGCCGCAGGAAGCACTTGCAGCAGTGACAGTTATTCTTGCTACGGCAGCTATTTTTCTTTTAGTTGTGTGGGCACAGAGTTTGAAAGTAGAAATACCCTTAAGCTTTGAGCGCTTGCGCGGATATAGTATTAAATGGCCACTTGCATTCTTTTATGCTTCTGTGATTCCGGTAATTCTTGTTGCTGCGCTTGTTGCTAATCTTCAGCTCTTCGGAGGCTTGTTAAGCAATGCTGCAGCAGAATGCCAGAATAGTGTGCTTGCAGGAGGGAAGATAGAGCAATGCACAGGAGGGCAGAAATTTGCCATGAAAATGTCATGGTTAGGCACATTTAGCAATGGTGCGCCTGTTTCAGGACTTGCTTATTGGCTTGGCAGTTCAAATCTCTTAGACAGCATCATCAAAGGAAGCGTGCAGGCATCACAATTTTTCCAAGCTCTTACACACCTGTTTTTCTTCATGGTATTCTCTGCTGTTTTTGCTGTGCTCTGGGTAAAAACTGCAGGCATGGATGAGGGAAATCAAGCTAAAAAAATTCTTGCTTCTGGCTTGCAAATTCCAGGTTTCAGGAGAGATGAAAGAGTTTTGGAGGCTATTTTAAAGAGGTATATTTTGCCTCTTACAATTATGGGAGGACTTGCCGTAGGATTCTTATCTGCAAGTGCAGATTTGCTCGGAGCATTAACTTCTGGCACAGCAATTCTTCTTGCTGTAATGATTACTTACCAACTTTATCAGAATATCGCACAGCAGCATGCAGTAGACATGCATCCTGCATTGAGAAAGTTTATAGGGTAATTCCTTATTATCAAGCAACGATAAAGTCCATAAACTAAGGTAAATGTCTATTAAATATTGAAATTGTCCATAAACTCTATTAATTTATTGTCTAATTTCCACGAGATGCTCTTACAACAAGAGGAATAATAAAAATGATTATTGATAATACAATGAATAAAATAGCCAATCCTATCTTGGATATAAAAATCTCTATTAAACCTGAAAGAAACATAGCTACTGCCATTCCTTCCCACGACTCTTTTTCACCTAATATCCAAATGATAAAAATTACTACAAGACCCAAAATAGCTAAAATCCAATTGTTAGTAAATGTATGGATAAAATATGCTGTAACAAACGTAATAAGTGAAGGAAATCCAATAGTGAAAAAGTCTTTTAATTCTAATTCAGCTTTGTTGTTCATTAAAAAAATTAATAAACGTCCTTTAAAAATGTGTGCTAATTTGGTATCTACTTAGCTTTGTAAAGTAGTTATCGTCTATAAAGAAGGAAATTAACAAAAAATTGACTCTTTTTTATCGTCGGAGCTTTAGAAAGCTAAGC
>CAYIDE010000005.1:0-17030 GCA_964362065.1 Candidatus Woesearchaeota archaeon
AAGTATGTCTTTATTAGTAGAATTTCATAAAGAAATTCTATTCAGGATGTAGCCTAAAAATAAGAAAGATTTAAATACTATAATCAGTTATATAGTGTCTATGGAAACCACAATTCAGGTAAGCACTGGTCTGCTCAATAAGTTGAAAAACATTAAGCTATATGAAAAAGAAAGCTACGAAGAATTAATCTGGGATTTGATAGAAGATAGAATGGAATTAAATGAAGAAACAAAAAAGAGCATTGCAAGAGCAGAGAAAGATATTAAAAGGGGAAATTTGCATAAATGGGAAAATGTCAAAAAAGAGCTGAAAATTCATGTATGAAATAATTTTAGCCGATGAAGCTAAAAAGAAATTAAGCAAATTAGATGAAAAAACCAGAACAAAGATTGGATATGCTTTTGAAAGAATTAAAATTCGCCCGTATAAATTTGTAAAGAGGCTTTACAATAGCAAATATTATAGATTAAGAGTAGATGACTATAGAATAATTCTAGATATATTAAACACTCAGCTGATTATTTATGTCATTGAAATTGGCCATAGAAGAGATATTTACAAAAAATAATCTTTAGGTAAAAAACACATTTAAATAGCAAATAAACTAAAAATAAGATGCCTTTCTACGATATTTTCTCAAAAAAATCAGCTCCTGCAATGGAGAAAAACAAAATAACAATTGTAGCAGACCATAGAGAAAAAAATGCTTCAGTAATTTCAGAGTTAATTAAAAGAAACGTAAACGTAAAAATAGAGCATCTTTCTGTAGCTGATTATCTTGTTAATGGTTGGGCAATAGAAAGAAAAACCCTCTCTGACTTAAAGTCCTCTATTATCAATAAGCGCATACTTTCACAATTACCAGAATTAAAACAATACCCGAAACATATTCTTCTCATTGAAGGAATACAAGAAGAAGGCCTCTATAAAGAAATTATTCACGAAAATGCTTTCCGTGGTTTTTTGCTATCTTTAGTCATAGAATATAATGTTCCATTTATCTTCACCTTAAATGCTGAAGATACCGCAAAATATCTAATTGTGCTCGCAAAAAAACAATCAGGGGGAGAGATATCTCTCCGGCCAAAAAAAATTGCAAAAACAAAAGAAGAGAAAATAAAATTTATCTTGGAGGGCTTCCCAAATATTGGTCCTATAAATTCTAAAAAACTCCTAGCTATCTTCGGCTCCCTAAAAAAAATTATTAATGCATCTGAATCAGCGCTGACAAAGATTGTAGGAATCAAAGCGAAAGAAATAAAATCTCTGATAGATTATAAATTCAGAAAGCAGTTAAACAGCGCTAAATCTAAATAAGTTCGTATACTTCGGCCCCATTCGAGTCAGCTCAGACTTATTAATAAAAAAATCTCTAACTACCCACTTAATCTCTCTTACTTTAATATTTTTTATATAATTAATAAACCCAAGATTATCCTTTACGTATTTTACTCTGCTAATGGTCAAATGTGACATAAATCTATCTTCAAGAAGAAAAAATTCTTTAATTTTGCCATCAATCTTCCTTTGCAGCTCGAAAATCCCTGTCCCAGATATTTTAACCCAGACAATTCTCGGTCTATTTCTATATCGAAAAATCCCTATTTCTCCTAATTTTACTTCAAATTCTTTAAATTCCAGCATTCTTAACTTTTCAATTACTTTATCAATCACTTCCCCCCTTATTTCTCCAAGAAACTTCAAGGTTAAATGCAAGTTCTCAAGCTCAATTATCTTGCCTGTGAATTTCCATCTTGACAAAAGACTCTGCACTCGCGCAATTTCCTTAACTGCTTCTTCTGGAATTTTAATTGAAATAAATGTTCTAGCACGCTCTTCCTGGAGATTTTTCATTTCGGCACAATCGCAGCAGTGCTGTACTCCGATACCAGCTTCTTTGCCAAATTTTTTACTTGCTCTAAACTTACAGCTTTAATTCTTTTCTCATGTTCATAATACTCCTCTGCTGTACTTGCAAGCTCGCTGAATAATAGTTCAGTCATTACCCTGGCGCTCTCTTCTGAAGAAATTTTTCTAAGTCCTATTAGCTGTTCTTTTATCTCTTCAAACTCTTGTGAAGTCATGTTCTTAATATCTGAAAATCCCTCTAAAATGAGTTTCTGTACTTCTGAAATTGCGTCTTTTCTAGTTCCGACATAAATAGAATAATAAGAATATTTTCGTTCCGCATTTATCGTACCTCTAACTGCGTAGGCAAGCCCTCTCTCTTCTCTAATTTTTAAAAATAACTTAGAGCTCATTCCATCTGCCAAATAAGCATTCAAAACTTCTAAAGCATAATAATCTTTATCCGTCAATAGGGGGGCATGTGCACCAAAAACAAAATGTACTTGGTCAATGCCTTTTCTTTCCTCAATTGTAAAATCATGCTTTTTTTTAATTTCAATTTCGCCCTTGTTCCCCATAAATGGCTTAAATTTGTTTTCCAGATATTCACAGACCTTTTCAAAATCAGCATTGCCAACTATAGTAACAACATAATTATTACTGGCGTAATTTTCTTTGAAATAACCAGCAACAAAATCTCTCTTTAATCTTGAAATTTTTTCTGTTGTTCCAATAATCCCCTCCCCAAATGGTTTTTCATAAAGATTTTCCACAATTAAATCATATACAAATCTTGCGGGATCGTCATGATACATTTTTATTTCTTCAATAATGACTTTCTTTTCCTTTTCAAACTTATTAATTTGAAATGTTGGATTAATAAGCAAATCGCTCAAAATATCCAATCCTGCAAAAATATGCTCACTTGGTAATTTAAACCAAAAAGAAGTTATTTCATTCCCTGTAAATGCATTTAAAATTCCTCCTTTTTTCTCAATTTCTCTGCTGATATCTTCATGTGTTCTTGTTTTTGTGCCTGTAAAAACCAAATGTTCAATAAAATGCGCAATCCCCTTTATCTTAGATTCCTCAAATCCTGCTCCAAATCTATTGCTGATGCTGCAGGCGACCACTGGCAGCTCTCTCTTTTCCATAATAACAGTCATCCCATTTCTTAGCTTTTTACGGATAAATTTCATAACATAAAGAAAAACATATCATTAATAAACCTTCACCCTCTTGGAAAGCCATGCCAATTAATGCATCTTATGAGTACTTAAACGCTGAAAAAATATACCTGAATGCTAAAACTATCGAAGAAAAAATACCTGCGCTTGAAAATATGATTCGCAATGCGCCAAAACACAAAGGCTCGGAAAATCTTCTTGCTGAACTCAAAACGCGCCTAAAAAAATTGCGAGAAAAAAAAGAAAAAAGCAAAAAAATAGGGAAAACAACTCAAAAGACAATAAGAAAAGAAGGATTTCAGTGGGTGCTTGTTGGTTTAACAAAATCAGGAAAATCTTCCTTGCTTTCAGTAATTACCAATGCTAAACCGAAAATAAGTATCTTTCCATTCACAACAAAAGAGCCGGAAGTTGGTACGTTTGAATATGAAGGCATCAAGGCGCAGATTGTAGACCTGCCCAGCATTGGCTCTGAATATTTTGATAGCGGAATTGTAAATACCGCAGACGGGATAATTATAGTGATAACCTCTATAGATGAATTAATTCAGATAGCCCCCCATGTGATTAAGACCAATTGCCCAAAAATAATAGTAGTAAACAAATCTGACCTTTTATCAAATGAAGAAATAAGAAAACTATCTGAAAAAATTAAGAGCAAAAAATTAAATGCCCTCTTAATTTCATGCTTGATAAATAAAGGCATTCCAGAACTAAAAAAAAGAATTACAGATTCTATGAATGTGCTCCGCATATATATGAAAGAGCCTGGAAAACCCCTCTCTCCAATCCCTATGGTTCTCCCACTAAATTCGACAGTCAAAGATGTTGCAGAGCATATTTTGAAAGGTTTCTCCCAGCGAGTCAAAGAAACTCACATTACCGGTCCATCATCAAAATTTCCTAACCAGAAAGTAGGTCTCTCACATATCCTAAAAGACCAAGATATTATTGAATTTCATACGAATTAGCCAAACTATTTAATAGCTGTGTGAAGTGTATAATAGATAACAAAAAACCTTTTATAGTCCTGTATATAATTAAAACAATGCCTCCTGTTTTGGAAGAAATCATTAAAGGTCTCCTTATTCCAGAAAAAGAATTTACTTTTCTTAAACTCCACAATGCTCCTCTTAAACTTTATGCCTCGCCTCGGCTATTCATGCCAAATCAAACAACCGCTGCAATTGCCGAGTCAGTTAAAATAAATGGGGGAGAAATCGGCATAGAAATTGGAGCAGGAATAGGCCCCCTATCTGTCCTGCTCGCCTCGCAGCCATTAAAACATCTTTACTCTACTGAAGTTAATGAAGAACAGTGCGAAATTGCAAGAAAAAATCATAAAAGATACAATTTATCTGATAAAATCACTTTATATAGAGGTAGTATTTTTGACCCAATTGCTGAAAATCACCCAGACCTCAAAGCTGATTTCATTGTCTCAGACATTTCAGGCATGGCAGAAGAGCCAGGAAGAAAACTTGGATGGTATCCTCCTGCAATACCTACAGGAGGCCCTGACGGAACTGAAAAAATAATTCCTCTTATTGAACAAGCCCCTCACTTTCTAAAGCCAGAAGGCAGATTATATTTTCCAATCGTTGTCAATTTCTCAGACGGCGATAAAATAAAAAGAATTGCCCAAGATAATTTTAAAGAAATAGAGCTGGTTAATAGTGTATCTATACCCTTAACAAAAGAATTATTGAATATTGTAGATAATTTAAGCTCTGGTATCTATCTTCCGGTTCAAAGAGCAGGTTCAAGAGGCCGCTGGCACCTAGAAATCTACGAAGCTCGAGCGTCTATTCAACCCTGTTAAATTCTTATTATTTACTCAGCAAGCAAAGGAGCAATTATTGATTCCATTTCAGACCTTTTCTTGAAATACCTGCCCCAATAGCGAATATTTCCCTTCTTGTCAATAATCACTGTTACTGGAATGCCTGCGCTTGGATACAAGTTATAATCATAATAAATTTGATTTTCCGGAAAATTCCTGCCTGCAAAAGCTGCATGGAACTGAAGTGAATGATTATGTGCATAAGAACGCACTGAATCAATGGTATCATAATTTGATCCTCCTGCCACTATTATATCTAAGCCGCTGGCTTTATATTTATTATAGAGCGGGACCCATGAAGAACTATTCCCAAGTCCATCTATCATCCATAAGCAAGGAACACATCTTGTAAGGTCGCATAGATCTAAAACAAGAACTTTTCCTGCAAATAAAGATAAGTTCAAATTATTGCTGACATTTAATCCATGATAGTATACTTCGTTTATGTTAAATGGTATGGCAGGAGGCCTCTGGCTTTGTACTGACAAGTTTATATCAGTAGTGCAAGAATTAAATCCAGAGCACAGTGCATTGCATGTCTGCCTGCCTAAAACATCCCCTACAAAACAAGCCTTGACATTTCCATCACAAACCTCTCCAGATTCCACTATGCCGTTACCGCATATTATTTGAGGAATTGTATAATTGACAATTATTCCAATCCAATCAATATAAGCATTTTTTCCTCCTCGCAATCTGCTATATCCAAAAGCAGAAATAGCCATGCCAAAATTAGGAGAGTTAATATCTGCAGGCGTCCAGCTTAAACCCCACAAGTCAGAACCGCTTCCATATATTCTATATGAAGAAGTGTAATTCCAAAAAGAGATTGATGCTTTATCATTCCCGCTAATTACTCCATTCTTGACAAGTTTAACACTATAATCTCTTATCTGGCATAAAGCAGAACCGCATTCCTTGCTTGCTTTAACCTTAACACTAATTCCATTAATAACTGCCCCAGAAGGAATATTAAAATTAAAATCCCTTGCAGCTAAATAATCACTGATATCCTCGTCGTCCAAGTCAATTGCTGCTTTTATTCCATCGTCAAATTTTGCATTTATTGGACTTTCCCATACCGTGCTTCCCACAGAAGAATATGCGTTTGGATTTGGCTCATTTACAAATGTATTTCCGCTCTTAGCATCTGGCAATGGGGGAGAAAATTTTTCTTGTTTATCATACCCTAATTTGTTCTTTAGCCACTCAAAAAAATTAAAGGCAGAAACAACTACTAAAGAAGAAAATAATAAAGTAGAAATTATTACAATAAAAAACACTGTCCTCTTTCTTCCCATATGAAGCATTCGTGTCTCTTTAGTTTAAATACTTTCCTGTACTTTTTGTCTATATCTAGTCTTTCTTGAAGTATTACCGCGTGGGTATATAAGATTTCACTTCTTCATAGAGTGACTTAGCTTTCTTGTTCTTTTCAAAATACTCTCGAACAGAAGCCACCATCTCATTCAGATAAAAAGCTACTGCCCTCTTTAAATCTAATGGATGAATTTTACCTTCCTTAAAAGCAATAACTAATTCTTCATATGTAAGAGTAAGATTTCCACCAAATTGCTCTGTGCGTAAAATACTAATTCGCGGATATCTCCTAAAAATAAGATATCTTAAATAGTCAAATAAAGGATTGCCTTCGATAATTTTCTCCGGGCAATAAGCTCCGCTGATTTTCTTACTGATTTCGTCTTTACTATCATGCATATAAATGCATGATTCAGGTCTGCTTTTGCTCATTTTCGAAGCAATTAATGCTTCTTCGCTGGAAATGCCTTTAGACATACCCTGCAAACCAAGAATCATATGATGCGAAAGGATAATCGGTTTTTTCCACTTAAATTTTTCCGCAATTTCTCTTCCTAAGATATTAGCTCTTCTCTGGTCTAAGCCTAATTGGCAAATATCCACATCAAGCTCAAAGATATCTGAAACCTGCATGCTGGGATAAAATAACTGGGCAGTTGATTGCAATTCTCCTTCTTTTCTTCCCATGATAGTTGTTGCTCTCATGCTGCGCTGTAATGTCGTTTCTTTCGCAATACGCAAAACTCTGTCCCAATATTCGAGCTTGTTCATACGCTCTGAAGCCCAAATTATTTCTACTTTATTCGTATCAACTCCGCATGCTTTCCACATCTCAATAAAATATTCTCCTGCCCTTTTGATTCTTGCTAAATCTCCTCCTAATTTATTATTGATAAATGCAAAATAATCTCCCAGCCACAATTTAAAATGTATGCCTGCAGCCAATAAAACTTTTAAGTTTTCAGCTCTTAAAAGTCCAAACGGAATATGCGCAAGTCCTGAAGGTTCAAATCCATCATATGCAATAGGATGTTCTTTTTTCATCAGCAACGAACGCAATTCTTCTTCTTTAATCAGTTCCCCTCCTTCGGCTACACTCTTGATAAGCATTATCCTCTTCTCAAGTTCTTTCCTTCTTTTCGCAGTGTCTTTTTTTCCCTGCACTATGTTCTTCATTCCATAAATAAACCAAAAGGTAATTTAAACCTTTCCTGCTTAAAGAATAATGAGAAGAATTG
The DNA here is from genome assembly GCA_964362065.1 of Candidatus Woesearchaeota archaeon. GTDB lineage: Archaea > Nanobdellota > Nanobdellia > Pacearchaeales > GW2011-AR1 > VGKP01. The sequence goes on from CAYIDE010000005.1 coordinate 7,438, forward strand.
CCTTCATTACTGCAATACTTGGCCTATTTCTATTGCTAAGTCTCTTAATCTTCCTGCAGCCTATATCCATAAAAAAACCTGAAGAACTCTCAAATTCCCCGGATAACAAAAAAGTGACAGTGTCTGGAAAAATAGTAAAAGAATCTCGCTTTGGCTCTCAAACCCTTCTCACCTTAAATAATAATATTGAACTCCTATGCGAATGCCCTTATAATCTAAATTATAAAAACAAGAATATTTCCGCTTTGGGCATCGTAGATGATTTCGCAGGAAAAAAGCGAATCAGAGTTCTAAGACTTTCATTAATTTAGTATAAACTTAATAATAATATGCCTCTCATTGTTTATCCAAAATATCTTCTTTATCTTTTAGTGTCTTTCTCTTTGCCTCAATCTCTCTGTTATAATAATCTACTAACTCCTCCATGCCCGCTTCTTGAGCATCTTTTCTCTTACTTTCATGCAATCTAATCTGCTCTCTTAGAGAATCAATTCCCTTCTTCAATCTCTTTTTTCTTTTAGCCATTATAATTTACTTTTTATTTCTGTTTCTAATAATTTAACCAGAGATTCCGCATTTTTTATACTTAATCTATCGGTTGTTTTTTTATTATCCCTCACAGAAGTATAGATAGAATAAAATGATTTATAGTTAAAATTTACAGTCTTTTTTAATATCCAATTCTTAAAGGAATTATTAGAATACTTATAATTATTTAATAAACAATCTAAAATGAAAATGCCTCTCAACCTCATAAACAGCGAGTAAACCGCGCTGTCAGAAGTATAATGCAATCCTTGCTCCTTATCCAATTCAATAATCCATTTGCTGCTTGCAAGGCTATCCTCTGAAGACTTAACAAATTCCTTAAATAATCCTTTATGCAACTTTTCCCTCCTTAAATATTCTAAAAAAGACATATTTATTATTGGTACGCCCTCTGATGCAGCAGAATACATTAAAATAGGGTTCAAAGCGAACGCTTTCTTTATTTTATCTTCTAAGATTATAATTATTTCAAATCCTTTTTTATTTATTTTAATTTTTTTGTTGGCAATAACTAAAACATCAATATCTGATTTTTCATTCTGCTCTCCTCTTGCATATGAGCCAAATATGAAAGCAGATATCACATTCCCCATATAGGGTTCTAAGATCATCAAAATTTCTTTTTTAATATTGAGTTTTGATGCTCTTACAACAATTACTTCCTCATCTATCCATTCTTTTGGAGTAAAAACATGTGCTCCATTGCCGGATGGAGTAACTCTTCTTACAATTTTCTCGCCAAGTTCAATAACGTTTTCATTAATCATGCGTATACACCTGTATATACCTATTTAAACCTTCCCTGTAAATAAGATAATTACAAAAAATAATTACCTCGCTAATAGTCAATAATTCTTTATACTTCCTGGCCATATCATTTTATGCTATTTGAACTGATTCTTGCTCTCCTTGCAGGCATCCTAGCAGGCACATTCACTGGCCTTGCCCCGGGCATACACATTAATCTCATAGCGGCTATCTTGCTCTCCTCTTTAAGTTCTCTCTCTTCAGTTCCGGTTTTAGCCCTGGCAATTTTTATTACTTCTATGTCAATAACTCATACTTTTATTGACTTCATCCCATCCATATTTCTAGGCGCTCCCGAAGAAGATACTTTCCTCTCTATTCTTCCAGGCCATGAGATGCTGAAAGAGGGACTCGGTTATAATGCAGCAATTATAACTCTTTATGGTTCATTAATAGCAATACCTATCTTTCTTTTTTTTACACCCTTTTTTATTATATTCCTGCCCTCTCTTTTCACAATTTTGAAAAATTTTATTCCTTTTATATTAATACTCTTATCTTCTTACCTGATTCTGCGTGAGAAAGAATATATTTTATCTTTTTCAGTTTTTCTGCTTGCAGGATTCCTGGGTTTTTTTACATTTCAGCTTCCTGTCAAAGAGCCTCTGCTTCCGCTCCTTTCCGGATTATTTGGCCTTTCTTCCCTAATAATCAGCTTAAAAGAAAAACAGCAGATAAAAAAACAAAAAATTTCTCCTTTAAAAAAAATAAAGCTGACAAAAAAAGAATTTTTGAAATCATTTTTGGCAGCAGGCATTTCTGCTCCTCTTTGCTCATTTCTTCCCGGCATTGGCTCTGGTCATGCTGCAACTCTTGGCTCTGAATTTATTCCACAATCAAGAAAGGGCTTCCTCCTCCTGATAGGTAGCATAAATACAATAATAATGTCATTAAGTTTTGTCACTCTATATGCTATAAACAAAACTCGCTCAGGTAGTGCTGTCGCAATCAAGGAAATTCTAAAAGAGATAACCCTTGCTCATCTGACAATTATTATAATCGCTTCTTTGCTTGCAGGAATTATTGCGTTTTTCATAGGAATAAAAATAAGCAAACTCTTTGCTCTTTACATAAATCGTATTAATTACTCCAAACTTACTTTACTAGTAATTGTAATTCTCATTATTATCAATTTGCTTTTCTCAAATTGGCTTGGCCTCATAGTACTAATCACTGCAACATCTCTCGGCATTTACACAATTTTATCAAATAGCAGAAGAATCAACCTTATGGGCTCCCTAATTATTCCAGCAATAATTTTTTACCTAATTAACTAAAATTTCCCTCTTCTCTTTAGTCAAAACCACTTCTTCAATGCCTCCTGCTTGTCCTTCTCTTTTCCGAAAATGCTCTGAACATACATTTCTGTTAATTCTAAGCTTTCTAAAAGGTAAGGGCTGACTTTATAGGCCCTTGCTAGCTCAAGAGCTGGCTGTAAATATTTTAAAATGCTGCCTTCTGCGATTGTGAATATCAATCTCCCTCCGCAATAAAGGCATTTGCCAGTCAAGGGCGGTCTTCTATATATTGTGTTGCATGCAACACACCTAAAATTTTGCTGGGAAAACTTTCTCAAATTTCCTCTGGTATCCCTAATAAAATGCCTCTCAATAATAAGCCTCGCTACATCATCTGAATCTACAGCTCTTATTTTTTTGCAAAGTTCCATCATTTTTTCAACCTTATCCCGCATGCTTGGAAGAGTCTTATAGCTGGAGCATAAAGGTCCTGAATTTATATCGCTAGTTGAATAAGAATAATGAACGTTGCTGAATTCCTTTCCTGTACCTAAACGATTTCTAATTTGCTCCATTAAAACTGCAAATGGAGAGCTATGCCTTTCTGCTGCACTATATAATGCCAATGGGATTTTCTCACTTACATCAACATCAAAAATCATATCATCAACTTCATTTGCTTTAATTCTCACATTCAATACTAATGGAGCATCCTGAGTCCCTCCTCTGTGTGAAGGAAGATAGCAACGAGAAAAGTTCAGCAATAAATCCATAAGGAGAAAAACAGCAGATTCGTCTCCGTCGCAATCTCTTCTCATAGCTGCATGCATGTACGGAGAAGCAAGTAACGCCTGGACTTTTGAAAATCCTATAATTCTTCCTACTACAGCTGATGCAGTATGTGGAGCAATGCAGCCAGCAAGTATGCCAATAAGATCCTCTTTCTGCTTTACCTGATAAAATCTCGGCAATCCATAAATATGCTCAAGTTCGTCATCAACAAATTTAGAAATAGCTAAAAAAACATCGTCTGCTTTCTCATCTGGTGTAGCAGGACAAGCAGGCAAAATCAAATCATGAGGAAAGATTTCTAAAAGTTGGTCTTTACTAACAAGTTCTTTTCCTTCAATATCCTCAGTATAGCCAAGCTCTCTTAATCTTTCTATACTTGTCCCAATTTCCTCTGGCTTGAAATGTGTAAGAGGCATTTCAGTCATATCATACCTGATTGTTCCATCTTTATTGACATGTAAGTTATACTTTGCCCTCAATAATCCCTTTCCAAGATACTCACAATTGTGGTTCTTATTGCTTGTTCCTCTAACACCTTTAACTATCATATCTCCTATGCCATTACGAAATCCTGCTCTCTTTCGCGCAAGTTCAAAATAATACTTAATATCCAAATCGCTTTGCTTATGAGGCACCCCTATTCCATGCTCAATGCATGGTGCTAAATCTTTTTTATCACATAAACGGCAATATAATAAGACCATGCAAGTCCTGCCACAATTCTCACAAAAAGGATAAATGGATTCCTTCATACAAGAATTACAAAAATATAGTGGAAAGTCAGAGCGCACCTTCCCTTTTTCAAGAGCAGCAATAAAACTCCGCATCCTTCCTCCTTCACCTCCGACAGGGAAGAGCACATGTGGACTTCCATCTAAGACACGAAGCTTTGCTTTTTCAGGACGCCCCATCCGAGCACCTATAAATGTCCCTGCCTTATCTCTGATGTTAAAAGAACAAAGCTTGTTCACTATTAAAAGTACATCCTCTTCATGCAATGTGCTAATAATTTTATCAATATCCTCCTCTAAATGTCCAAAATCTATAATGCCTAGATTAAACAAAATTGTCTGTGTATCAGCCTTGCTCAAAACAACAGAATCTGTAGCAATAGTATGAGGACATCCTAATAATTCAAAACTTCTCTTGCCATTATTAAATCGCTCCCGTTCTATGCGTGTATATGGCAGCACTAAGATTCCCTCGCGAATCTCTGCATGAGCAATCCAATCTAAAAGTGATAGAAATTGCTGATATGATATCTGGTTCCAAAAATAAATAAATTCTGGATGTAAAGAAACACCCAATTCTTTAGAAAGAGAGCATGCCTCACTAAAAGAAGGGTTAAGACCGCTCTTACCTCCTGCAGCAATTATTTCCTCAAGCCAGTACTGCTCTACATAACCTGCTTTCTCCAGAGGGTGATTTCTATTCGAGAAATCTCCATATGGCACTAATAAATCTCCCAAATAAAGAATCTCCTCTACGTTAGAATAAAGGGTTTTTGCCTCGCTAAGGTCTTTGATTGCCTTCACGCTTCCATCATTTAACTTTACGATTGGTCCTGCAATACTATCGCATACTGCCAAAGTGCATCCTTTTGTTGGTTTCTCAATTTTAAGCTGCGTCCCGATAGCGATAAATCCGTTAGTTATAGCCATTGTTGCAGGGTGCACAGCAAGTGTAGAATATCCTGTATTTCTCGCCCTGCCATATCTGAGTCTAAAGGCACCAGAACGAGAAGGATGCGCAAATACTGGCCTTCCTGCAACAAGATCCTGAATATATGTCGCCCCTGTACGCTTAGAACTGCCAGCTCTTTCTTCTTTTAATTGTTTTTGCATCTTTACAAATTTCTCAAGCCAATCCCATGATTCTAACCTGAATCCTTTCTTCCTTAGCTTCTCAATCCTTCCAAAAATCTTGGGTGCTTTTTGTGCAAGACCTTCGCCTATGACCAATGCAAATCCGCTCCTGATAAAATTAGTCTCGACTCTCGGAAGATCTTTGTAATTATAAACCTCTTTATCTTCACTTGGATCCCCAGTTAGTTGTATAGGTAAGTAGTGCATTAGAAAATCTAATTCCTCTTCAGAAGGAAGATATTGTAAATTTGTTACACGTTCATGGTATTCATAGCACTCCTGAATGCCTCGCTTCACTTCTTCTTCGCTTGGATCATATAAAGAATATCCAAATAGTTCACGAAGATAATCCACAACTACTAAAGAAAATGCTGCCTCGCTTCCTCCTGCAGATCTAATTGGCCCTGAATAATAAGCTGCTATAAATTCCTTGCCATCTCTGGTTTTCTTTACTTTCAATTGTATAAATCCTTCAATGGGCGAGGACACGTATCCAAGTGTCAAATATCCTAAAGCCACACGAACGCCTGCTTCAAATGCTTCAAGATGGCTGGAGAATTTACAATAGCTCTCTTTTGCAATTTCTTCCGCGATAATAAGAGCAACTGCTGGATCAAGGGAGCCATGCTGCTGCTCCAGAGCAACAATACGTTTTGTAATTCTTTTGTCAAATATTTGAGGATAAAGGATAGATACTAAACCCACAACCCTTTCTGCCAAAGAATGAGCAAGTGGTACTTCAACTTCTCCTATAGGATCGATTCCTTTCTGCCTTGCCTTCCCTGCAAGAGCATAACACTTACCGACCTCCTTTTCAAGATTTTCAAAATAACTAGAAATATTCATCCTGTGTCCCCTTTGCTCTCGTCGCTAATATTAAAATCTAATACTTTTAGCTCCCTTGTTTTTAAATTCAGCACTGGCACTTTCGCAGGATCAGGTATATTGCCTACTTTTTCTTCAAAAGGAGTTTGTGACTGCCAGCAACTTCCTGTAATAATAAGTACATTATTATAATTCTCAATGTCTAACCTATGAACTTCTCCGGTACAAAGTACATCTGGAACTTCGTTAATTACTAAAGGATCCTGCTCAGCTGACGGAATATAAATTGCCGAAGAGTGCGTTGGCGCTAAATGCCTGCGCTTTAGCATATGTCTTACCGCTTTAGCAGGAGTTCGATGCGCTTTGCTCTCCCTCAGCTCAGGAATTTCATTAATAAATTGGTGTATACTTGCTCCATGATACATTAGCACTTTAAACTCTTTTTTTCCTTCCTTAAGTTTAATAAGCGCAGGATTAGTTACCAATACCAAATTCTCAATATCGTAAAGAGGAGCAGCATATTTTTTACTTATAATTGGCTGGGGTTCAGCAACCCGCACAGCATCGTGCTGGCCAGGGCACATAAACATTGTTATATTTTTAGGCACTCTTCTAAGATATGAAGCAAGAAGAGAATATTGTTCCTGCATGCTCTTTAATTCCAGTACATGCTCCTGACCAGGAAAAATACCAACCCCATCAACATTATCGCCGACAAAAAAAAGATATGATATTTTGCGTGCGACTATATCCTCGCCATCTAGCCAATTCAGGAAATTTTCAAAGCACTTCCCCAAATGGCGGTCGCTCCCGCAATGTATATCAGAAAGGAAAGCAATGTTTGTCTCCTCCTGAAAAGTAACCTTTTGAGGAAGAAATGCATCAGGATAGTGAATATCATATAAGAAGAGCAAATCTTTGTTTCCGGATGCTTTAACAGCAACAATATCATCAAGCTGTAATTCCCGCGCTTTGGCATAAACTTCTCGCATATCTTCCTTCACTAATGCTGAAATGCGTCCAGTTAAATCTTCAAAAGTAATAATAATATTCTTATTTTTTGTTGTGCGTTTTTCAGTCACCATGCCTATAATGCTTATTTGCTTTCTATCGCTCGCAATTTTATTAATTGAAATCAAATTGTACAGCTCTGTCCTTTGCAGCAGGATTTTTTGGAGGCTCTGATAGCGTGAACGAAAAGCCCCTACAAAATCTTCAACGCCGATTTTCTTATCCTGCCTAGTATTAGCATAAAAAATAGAATAACCTTTCATAGAAATATCTCCTGTTTCCTTACTCGGGGGAATTTCTGGATTGGAAATTTCTTTTTCTTTGCTGATTTCCACCTTTAATCCTAACTTTAAAATAACTTTTTCCACACTTTGCTGTTCTTCTCCTGGAAGTTTACGCACAAACTCTTCCACAAATGAATGATTGTGAACTAAAAGAGAACGAGTTATAATCTTTTGTCCAGAAAAACGCTCAAGATATTCTAAAAATTGCTGTGCCGACCTACTAGATTGAAAACTATCAATTACATCAAAAATACTTTTCTCTAAAAGTAGCCCTTTCTCCCTTATTGTTTTTAGAACTTCAGGATTCATGAGTAAATAGCTTTCTCCACTATCTCTTTTGCTTTTGTCTGTAGTGGAGGAGCAAGCATAAGTCTGATATCACGTGTCCTGCCCTGTCTGCCTTTGCTTATTACCCTAGTATTAATTATTCCAAGCATATCAAATTCAGCAAGTATATCAGATACGCGCCTCTGAGTAAGTACGTCATTCTTAGTTTTTTCACAAATAAGATTATATGCGCTATAAACATCTCCGGTGTATATACTCTTGCCATGCTGTCTCTCATGAAGTGAAAGAATTGCAGATAGAACTAACTGAAACTGTTTGGGCTCGCTCTCAATAATATCAAGCATTTTGTCCCTTTCTATTTTCTGATTAGCAATATCTATGTGCGAAATACCGATGTTTTTGTTGCCTTCTCTTTCGGCAATTTCACCTGCTACTCTAAGCAAGTCAAGAGCTCTCCTTGCGTCCCCATGTTCTCTGGCCGCAAATGCTGCACATTTTGCGATAACCCCTTCTTCCACAACTCCTTTTTGGAAAGCATGCCCTGCCCTTTCTCTAAGAATATCCTGCAACTGAATAGCATTATAAGGTGGAAAAACAAGTTCCTCTTCCCCTAGTGAACTTCTCACTCTGGGATCTAAATGATCCATAAAAGTCACATCATTACTAATACCTATAATGCTTATTTGGGCGTGATTTAGTTCTGTATTCAAGCGTGTAAAGTTATAAATGAAATTATCAGAAATCTTCTTTACTGCCTGATCAATCTCATCAAGAACAATAAGAAGAGTCTGTTTTCTTTTATCGATGAGTTCTACAAACTTCACATACACTGTATCAGTCGGCAGTCCAGTAGAAGGAACACTTCCTCCAAGAATATTGATAAGTTCGGCAAGAATGCGGTATTCTGTATCCGCTACCTTTTTTAACTTACAATTTATGTAGACAAAACGCAAATGGTCATTCCCTAGTTCAGCAACCTTTGCCAGCAACCTCTGTCCCACTCTTTGAACGCTCAGTGTTTTGCCTGTACCTGTCTTTCCATAAACAAAAAGATTACTAACTCTCTCTCCTCTCAGAGCAGGCGCTAAAATAGCAGCCACAGAAGCAATCTGATCATCTCTATGGGGAATGGTATCTGGGCTATAATTCGATTGTAAAACTGCTTTATTTCTAAATAATGTTGTAGAAACAAATGAATTAAATATATGATCAAGCTTGTCCATTTATCACCTCATGATTCTCCAAATAAATAATAAACACCATAATTATAAACTTATCGCTTCTCTGAGCTATATTTCTATTGGAGATTCTTTAATCTCCTCAATCTTGTTTAAAGTATAAAAAGATTACCCACACCATGGTTTCTAATGGAAATTAATCAATGGTGTATTGAAAATTAGGATAATCTAAAAATTACACAACAAATAATATCATGAAGAAAAGAATATTGATATGATTAGATTATATAATAAACCATAATAAATAAAGAAAACAATGCTTATAAAATTAAATTAGTAGATAGACCGCAATGGAAGTTACAGACAGCATAATAAACTCATAGATAATATAATAAATAGTATATATAAAAATTACAGTTAATGTAACAAACTTATAGATAATATAATGGATAATACATTCTTTAAAATATATTATTAATAATATATATTATATAATATAAAACTTTTTAAATCAATTTTAAAAAAACTAAATTAGCTCATCCTTTAAAAATCTTTCCTCAAATCTCCATAGGAAATAAAGGGGTAGGAGTCAATTTTCTACTGCATCTCCTTAAACAAAATATCTTCTATTTGTTCCATAATTGAAAATCCTTACTTTTTACACACATACAATTCTTTATCATTGCATCTTTTCCAGCATGGGCTACATCCTGAATAGAATTTCTTTATGAAATTCTACTAATAAAGACATACTTG
>CAYIDE010000006.1:0-15452 GCA_964362065.1 Candidatus Woesearchaeota archaeon
AATAAACGCAATCAGGAATGCCCAGCCTCCAATGATATTTCCTTTTGCCATAGTACTTCCTGATAATCAATAGGGAAGAGGTGTTTATGTAGGTTTATTGCTTAAATTGATGCATCATAATCAAATAACAAAACATTAATAAAACCCTTTTTACTGTTTAAAGCATGGAGGTTATTCTGGACAGTAATTTCATTATTAGTTGTATGATAAAAAATATACCTTTTCTTGATCAGTTAGAAGGACAGGGTTTCAAAGTGCTTTTACCTAAGGAAGTTTATCAAGAACTTAAAGACCTGCGTTTAAATGTATCGCACAAGGAGAGAATTGCTATTGACACGGCATTGGAACTTTTAGGAGGGAAACGAGTGAGACGAATGAAGCTTGGCGGAAAAACTGTTGATGATGGACTAATTGCTTTTGGAAGAAAAGGCGCTTACATTGCTACATTAGATGCGGGAATTAAACGCGAAGTGCCAAATAGAGTAATAATCTCGAGTGCACAAAAGCGTATTGATATTGAACGCTCTTAAGGAAAGTATTTATATTATGGGTTTATAATAAAAATTGAAAAAATTAAAATGGCTGAGAGTTTATTAGAAGTTGATTCAAATCCGGAAATATCTTCAGGGGTAAATAATTTAATAGTTGCACAATCTAAGGCAGAGAATAATTTTTGGAACCTAGCGTCTCAAGGTAGGAATCTTGAACCATTGATTTTTTCAAATGGCAAGACTCAGGAGGATGTAGTTGAAGAGGTTGTTTCTCTGATTAAAGAAGGGAAAAAAATAATTCTTTTGCATGGTATGTGCGGTACTGGCAAATCTGCTATTGCATTAAATATTGCACGAGTTTTAGGCAAAACAGCTTTGGTTGTGCCTGTAAAAGCTTTACAACGGCAATATGAAGAAGATTATGTCACAAAGAAATGGGTTACAAAAGCCAATAATGAAAGATTGAGTATTGCAATGATTACTGGAAGGGCTAATCATCATTCTCTTTTTAAACAAGGAGCATCTTGCGCTGACCCGTTTCTACCAGAAACAATTGCATTTGCAGAAAAGAATGCTGCGCTTTTGCAGCAATATTATAATGATAATCCTTTAATCAAGCATAAACATAATTATATTAATATTAAAAGGTTACGCAGAATTTCAATTGCTCCTTCTAACCCATACTGGAGCCCTATTCTTCCTGCTTTTTATGAATTTTCACAATTTACAGATGCAAAAAAGCATAGATATCAAGGCCTTTCTGGCAAAGAATTTATTTTTTATCATAGGAAAGAAGGATGCGCATACTATGACCAGTATCTTTCTTATCTTTCTGCAGATGTTGTACTATTTAATGCGGCAAAGTATAAAATTGAAGTTGCATTAGATAGAAAACCAGAAACATATGTGGATATTATTGATGAGGCAGATGAATTTCTGGATAATTTTTCAATTCAGGAAGAATTAAATCTGACACGATTGCGTTCTGCTTTACAGCATTTATCACCAGAACAAACCTTTGTTAGTGACACAATTCAAAATATAAGTGAACTGCTTGTCCTTGAGGAAAAGAATAAGCAGGCATTAGGAATTGATGAGCAAGAGCTCTTTCCGCTTCAAGAGACAAAGTTGGAGAAAATTCTAAAACTATTTCTCAATCAGCCAGAGTTAGCAGTAGAAATTATATTGGATGAAGAATCTTATGCTAATAGAGCTTTAGTAGTTGCTGACAGTTTTGAGCAGCTTTTTGGAGAAACTTATGTGAGTTATCGTAAAGTGGACAAGGAGCTTATTGTGCAATTTGTAAGCACAAACTTATCAAAACGATTTGGGGAAATTGTTTCTAAAAATAAAGCTCTTGTTTTGATGTCGGGAACGTTACATAGCAAAATTGTACTTCAGACTATTTTTGGTATAAAAGATTTTGCTCTTGTTGAAGCAGAGACAATGCTGCAGGGAAACCTTGAAATTAGAGAAACAGGTAAAGAAATTGATTGTAAGTATGAACATTTTCGTTTGGGAAAACATACGCGTGAAGAATATTTACGCGCATTAGAGGCCTGTGCTGCGCAGGCAATAAAGCCAGTTGTGGTGCATGTTCAGGCATATGAGGATTTGCCAAGTGAAGGCGAGATTATTAAATATGGTCTGCAGGGCCTTATGGGCCGAGACGAGTTGAGGAGATTACAATTCGAAGACAAGACTGGAAAAAGAGTATCGTTATTCAAATCTAAAGCTTCTGATGTGCTTTTTTCTACTAATTGCGCTAGAGGGGTTGATTTTCCTGGGGATATTTGCAATTCTATGATATTCACTAAATACCCTAATCCTGCAGCGCAGGATATTTTTTGGAGACTCTTGCGAAAAACACATCCTGCATCTTATTGGTCTTTTTACCATGATAAAGCACATAGGGAATTTTTACAGCGTCTTTTTAGGGCACTTCGCTCTAAGGAGGATCATGTTTATGTTTTGTCTCCCGATATAAGAGTGCTTGATGCAGCGAGGGCAGTTCAGAAGAAAATGCAAGAAGGCAAGAGCATAGAATAGTTACTACATTTTTTTGATGAAAAATCTTGAAGAAAGTTTAAATACTCTATTTATTTTTTGAAATGATGGCAGATTCTTCTTTATCATCAAGAGTAAGATTTAGTGGAGATTTACCTTACGGGGTTATGACTTCTTGTATGCCTTTCTTAACACTAGAAGAATCTTTAAATTTAATTTCCAGCATTGGAGGTGTGCAAGAGGTAGAGCTAAGTGCAGTGGATTCTGAAGGAAAGCGCGCAGCGGACAAAAGTGATCATGTTGCGAGTCATTTGCCACTATATGATTTTATAGACACTCCTTATGATACGGCTTGTAATTTTGCAGACTTATTTAATAAACATGGACTAGGTGTTACATTGGGGAATTATGATAGAATTCATAGTGGGAATTATTCAGAGGAGAGACTCGTCCTTAATTATATGCTAAAAGTTGTTGATTTTGCTGGTGCTTTAGGAGGCAGAGATGGAGGAGCATATGGTGTAAATGTTGGAATGTTTTGGGGTTGGAATAGAAGAGATGGAATCCAAAAAAATCTTGATGATATTGCAGCCAAAGTAACACTGCTAGCAAAATATGCTGAAGAGAGGAATGTTGCTATCACTACAGAGAATTGTCATATGCCTGGAGGCTGGCCAGAAGATAATGAAGAAAGTATCCCTCAACAAGTTATGCGTTCTGCAGGGTCAACACTTGCTGGAAGATTATATATTATTGATAAAGTTTTGAGTAGAGGAGTTAAACCTGAATATCTTGGGCTAACATGGGATCCCTCGCATCCAGAAACAGAAGCAACTGATCCTCTTGTTGAAGCGCAAATTGCTTTTTCCCTAGAACCTATTACAATGATTCATCTTAAAGGTCATAATCAAGAAGATCCTACGGAAATGAGACGAAGAGCATATTTTGGCGGGCCTGCAATGCCTGGCTGGTTTGCACCAAAATATAGTCAATTCTATAGAAAATTGGTAGATCTTGGAGTACCTATTGCTGATAATGCTTGGGCACAGCAATATGGAAGAGTTACTCTACCAGGAAATGGATATTCAAAAACACCAACCCATAAATTACTTGAAATTGCACGATTTAGTGGATTCTCGGGAAGAGTAATCGCAGAGAATGAAACTCTTGAAAAGAATTTTGCGGTGCAAAATAAAGATCTTATTGTTCTTAGTGCTATGTATGCAAATTGCCGCGATGCTGTTAAAAAAGATTTATGGGCAGGAACTCAGTATCGAGGAAGAGAGTTTAAACCTCTTGATGTTAAAAGAGATGGAAGAATTTTACCTAGTATGACATGGACAGAAGCAGTACAACACTACGGAGAAGATTAGTTAAAATTAAACAAAGATTTTTAACTTCTGCATTATTGAGTTTAATATGAGGAATATTTTAAAGAAGATTATGAAAAAAGAAGGAAAAATGACAAACCGAATAACTGGCCAAAACGCCTTTATACCCAAGAATATAGGTATTATCAGAATGTTCCCCAGTGATCCTACGGGGTCGCTGGATGATTTTATCTTAAGTAGATATTTTAATTTGGGAGATAAATTTCAATATGGAAGAATTTCTCTAAAAGTACATTAGTAAATAGTTGTTATGCTATAAGATTTCAAAAGATCTTATAACTTTACTATATAATTGGAATTATATTAAGAACGGTATTCTTATAAAGAGCAATCATTTTACGTAGAAATCATTAAAAGAATAAATGATAAAATAAATATGATTTTAGGCATTGAATGTACTGCGCATACTTTTGGTATTGGTATAGTCAGCAAGGGCAAGATAATTGCGAATGTGAGAGATATGTACACAACTTCCAGAGGAGGGATTATTCCATTGGAGGCTGCAAAGCATCATAAGGTTGTTGCTGAAAAAATATATAGAGATGCGATAGAAAAAGCAGGCACTAATGAAAAAAAGATAACAGCAATAGCTTTTTCTAATGCTCCTGGACTTGCACCTTGTTTACTTGTTGGGATGGGATTTGCACAGAAGAAAGCAAAATCTTTACATTTACCTTTAATTCCTGTTCATCATGGTATTGCACATTTGGAAATTGGGCAGAGCTTAGGTGCTAAAGATCCAGTGCTTTTGTATGCTTCTGGTGCGAATACGCAGATTATTGCTTTTGCTGGGGGAAGGTATCGGGTTTTTGGGGAAACATTAGATATCGGAATTGGAAATTTCCTTGATAAATTCGCCCGCTTTCTTAATTTAGGATTTCCTGGAGGTCCTGAAATAGAAAGACTTGCATTAGGAGGAAAGTATATTGAGTTACCTTATGTTATAAAAGGAATTGATGTCTCATTTTCTGGAATGCTTACGAAATTGCAGCAATTATCAAATAGCGGACAAAATAAAGAGGATTTGGCTTTTTCTTTGCAGGAAACTGCATTTGCCATGCTTGTTGAAGCATCAGAAAGAGCTCTTGCACATACTGGAAAGAAAGAACTTGTTTTAGGAGGAGGTGTTGCTTGCAATGCTCGATTACAGGAAATGTGCAGAATAATGTGCAAGGAAAGGGGAGCAAAATTTTTCTGTCCTGCCCGGGAGTTTTTAGTTGATAATGGTGCTATGATAGCATTTACCGGAGAATTAATGTTTAAAGCCGGAGTAAAAGAAGAGCCTGATTCTGTAGATATTGCCCCGAGACAAAGAGTTGATGATGTTGATGCTGTGTGGAAGTAAATTTTTCTAAGAACTTGAAGTGAATTCCTTAGGAATATATTTTTCAAGAGATGTTGAATGAAATGGACTGATGAAGTAACAATCTTTTCCTTTTGTTCCTATCACGAGCGGATCATCTGCGATTTTTTCAATATTCCAATCTTCAGGCTTTGTCTCTGCAATGAGGTAGAGTTCATCGTTTTGGAAATATTTTCGAGCTTTTTCTATTTGCATTCGTGATTCTTTTGGAATAAGGGCATGAAGCGTGCTTTCAAATCTTAGAATTCCAGTTGGTTCACTTAATTTTTTATATTTCTTAAAGAGAAAACTCGGAAGTTCTTCAAAAATGTAACCATCATTGCTGGTATTTTTTTGAGGAGTAGACATAAGGCATAATTCTAAACTCTTTACAAGATGCTCGCTAAAAATATCTGGCACAGGTATTTCTCCATTGAGCATGGATACTTTAGAAATATATCGTATGCTTGTACGAAAATCTAAACTAAATCTATTTTCTCTAAATAAAGGATAAACACTAAACTGTGGCAATTGGATTTCTTTTTTTTCATATACTTTTCTAGCACTATACTGCAAAAAAGAAACATGCAGTATAGGATAGAGAGAGGATGCACGTTCTTTGCATAATCTATCAAGAACTGCTCTTTCTATTGGAAAAACTGAATCTCCTTCGGGACCGCAGAATTCTTCCAAGAGAGAATCAATTTCAGACATGCGATTAAAGTGCTGCGTATTATTTTTTATTGGATCAGGACGCGATAAAAATTTTTCTATAGGGAGATTTGCAAGCATTATTTATTTCTCCATATTTTTTTATATATTTAAGACTTTTAAATATATGTATGGCATAGAATTAATGTTTAATCATCGGGGAAAGATTATTAAAGAAATGCTATCTTTGAAGTTAATGAAAAAGAGTTTTTTAATATTAATAAGTATCATATTTATTTCTATATTCTGTATTGTTTTAGGAGAGGCATTTTTTATTTCTTCTGAGGATAAAAAAAGCCAGTTATCTAATAGTATTGAAAATAATCCAGAGGTAATATCTGGAAATGTGCAATATCATAATTCTATAAAAACCAAAAGCAGTAATTTTTCAGAAGATAGATATGGATATATTGTTGAATTTTCTGAACCACCACTTATAAAAAAATATTCTGAACTAAAGAAAAAAGCTAAGGAAAATCAGGAGTTTATTAAAAAAACTTCCCGCTTTAATTTGAGAAGATATTATACTCAAATATTTAGTGTTATTAGCGACAGCGATGTAAAACGCGAGTTAGGAAAACAAAAGCGAATTCAAGACCAGAAAAATATCAGGACAAAAAATAACATTGCTTTAAAAGTCAGGAATTTTGATAAGAAAAAAATTCTGGAATTTTCCTCGGTTTTTAATGGTATTGTTTTGAATATTTCTGCTTCCGAAGCAGAGAACCTTAAAAATGTTGAGGGAGTAAAAGCAATTTATGTAAATAAAAAGCGACGATTGCTCATGCAGGATTCTTTGACTCTAATTAATGCCACAGGAGGATGGGCGATTCCTGATATACGGGGAAGGAGTTTGACAGGCAGGAATGTTACTATTGCTATAATTGATACTGGAATTGACTATACGCATCCTGATTTAGGAAATTGTACTTTAGAACAATTTACTTCTCGTACATGCGCTAAGGTTATTGGAGGATATGATTTTTCTGATAATGATAATAATCCAGAGGATTATCACGGACATGGGACGCATGTTGCTTCGATAGCAGCAGGTAAAGGAGACTATAATGGCAATAATATTTATGAGCCGATAACTGGGGAAGTATGGGGTGTTGCTCCTGATGCTAAATTATATGCTTACAAAGTTTTTCCTAATGCGTATGATTCTGTTATTATTAGTGCTTTAAATCGCACCTTAGATCCAAATCAAGATGGAGATTTTGCTGATCATGCAGATATTGTTAGCATGAGTTTCGGAGGTAGTGGAAATCCTGATGATGCTTTATCAAAGAGTGCTGATAATATAGTAGATGCTGGTTTGATTGCTGTTGTATCTGCTGGGAATGATGGGCCTGCTGAAAATACTATTACTTCCCCGGGAAGCGCGAGAAAAGCAATAACTGTTGGCGCAGTCTATAAGAAGAATTATACAGGAAATTATTGGCAGGATGCTGATCCCCTGCAGGATCAAGTTATTTCATTTAGTTCCCGCGGGCCTGTAAGCTGGAGGGACGAGAATGGGAGCGAGCATTATATTTTCAAACCAGATATTGCTGCTCCTGGCGCTATTATTTGTGCAGCGGGAAAATTCTTTTATAATGATATATGGCAGGACATTGCAAATCAGTTAAGATGCTTGCCTGATAATATTCATATACAGATTTCAGGGACAAGTATGGCTGCGCCCATGGTTGCTGGAACACTCGCTTTGCTTAAGCAAGCTCATCCTGATTGGACACCTCGTGAAATGAAGATGGCACTTCGGATGACTTCTAAAAATTTATCTGAACCTATACAGGCGCAGGGATATGGGAGGATTGATGCTGGAAAAGCTACGGCAATTCAAATAAGACCTATTATCGCAGAAATATTTACAAATGGTTTTGTAAGAGATTATATTAATATAACAGGAAGTGCGCTCGGCAGTGCAACTGCAGAATATGTTTTGTATTCAGGGATTGGAAAAAATCCACAAACTTGGAGCGAGCTTGCTAGGGGCAGAGCAAATATAGATTCTGGAGTGATTGCTCAGAATATTAATACTTTTCTTTTAGGAGTTAATGAAATATCTTTAAGACTTGTTGTTCAAGAGCTTTCTAATGAGAGAGTTGAAGATCGCTCACTGATTATGATTCCTGACCCTGTGCTAAGACAAGGATGGCCGAAAAACTTGCCTTATCCTATTGTAGCAACTGCTCCTCTTGCTATTGGAGATTTAGATGGAGATGGACAGCAGGAAGTTATTTTTAGCCAAAATTATAGTGTTTATGCCTGGCATGCGAATGGCACAGCACTTAATCAATGGCCAATTTCTGCTGGTAATAAAGTGTATCAAACTCCAACAATTGCGGATGTGGATGCAGACGGTAAAGATGAGGTTTTTGTAAGCGCTGCAAATAATGTTTATGGTTTTCATGGAAATGGTTCATATATAAGCGGTTGGCCAGTAGCTGTAGGGGCAGGAGTTGTTTATCCGTCAGCAATTACAGACATTAATAGAGATGGTTATCTGGATATTGCTGTTGCTACTGCCTCTCAGGATTGTGCAGGAGATAGTTGCAAATTATACGCATTTTCAAGAAATGGTTCTGTTCTTGCAGGATGGCCAAAAAGCATTGATATTTACGCATATTCTCCTCCTGCAGTAGGAGACCTTAATAATGATGGCTCTCCTGAAATAGTGGTTGCTGGACCTGACTGGAAAAATGCTAAAGCAAATGGAGGTGTAATTCACTCTATATATGTTTTCGCGAGCAATGGACAAATTCTTTGGAAATGGAATACTACATTTTCTACAGAATCTTTATCAAGTTATCCAGTAATTGGAGATGTTGATGCAGATGGAGAAAGGGAAATTGTCATAACAGCAATGAATGTTCCTGATTATTTCGGAGATTCTTATGGGCAAATTTATATTTTTAATTATCAAGGAGAGATAGAGCGCACTTTCACTGCTAGCTTAGCTGATTATCGTCCACTTTCGCTTGCTCAGTTAGATAGCGATGATGAGCTTGAAATTATTACAGCGCCAGCTCCTGCAACTATTAATGGTCACGCGCCTTTAGAAATTTGGAATAGTGATGGAACTCTATACAGGGCATTTTCAGTTCTTTTACCGCAAGCAGATGCTGTATTTCAGAGCAGTGTTGCTGTCGGAGATTTAGATAATTTTGGGAGCCAGGATTTAATTGTGATGACTGATAATTACGTTATGGCAATCAATGGCGAATCAGGAAATTTTCTTGAGGGATGGCCTAAATTATTAACTCGAGGCCAGCAATTGACTGGGCTTCCACGCACATTTTTCCCTATTATTGCGGATTTGGATTTAAACAATCGCACTGATATTGTTCTTGGTAGAGATGAATATATTTTCGCATTTGAATTGAATTATTCATATAATGAATCTAAGATTTTCTGGCCTCAATTTCAACATGATGCTCAGCATACAGGATGTTATGATTGCATTCAGCAATCAGGGAATATATCAGGCAATGAAACATTGGAAAATCTCACAAATGGCTTAGTTGGATATTGGAAATTTGATGAAGGAACTGGGGGAAGCGCTGGAGACAGCTCTGGAGCAAATAATAATGGCACTGTAAGAGGAGCTAGCTGGGTAAGTGGAAAAGTTAGCGGAGCATTGCAGTTTGATGGAATCAATGATGATGTTTCTATACCAAGCACGCCAGCTCTCCAGCTTGCTGGAAAATCATTTTCATTCTCTGCCTGGATAAAGCCAGATATTGTGAGCGGTAAAGCAATCAATATTCTTGGCAAGCACAATAGTAATGGCTTCAAGTCATATTATTTTGCTCTTAACAGGGATAATAGTAAGTCTGGAGCAGTTTCCATATTTTCAGGGAGTGCATGGATAGACTCTCCATTAAATAGCATTATAGCAGGAGAGTGGGCGCATGTTGCAGTGAGTTATAATAATACTTCTGGTGTTATCGGATTATATAAAAATGGGAGTTTGCTGGGAGCGCAGATTGCGACTACTTCTTATGTTAATACAAATAATCCACTTCTCATTGGAGCTTTTGAGTCAGCAGGATGGTTTTTTGATGGAGCAATTGATGAAGTGAGGATGTACAATCGGTCATTGAATGCAAGCGAGATACAGGTACTTGCTGATCTTTCTCATATAGCAGTTATTCTACCGAATGTCAGTATTATTTCACCAATAAATAATTCTCAATTTAGCGTACCTGCAAATATTTCTTTTACTGCGAATGCAACAGATGAAGATGGTTATGTGGAGAGAGTTGAATACTTAACTAATAACGACATAGTGAGATGTACAGGTACAGAGCAATTATTATTTAACTGTACATGGAGCGATATACAAAATGGCTCTTATATTGTTTTTGCCCGAGCAATAGACAATGAAAATAATTCAGCACTATCTGAAGGAGTTTCATTTAATGTTATTTCTGAACCAAGTTATATTTGTATTGATTCTGACTTAGGAAGAAATTATTCTACAAACGGAACAGCAGAGCAATGCAGTACTGGCGAAGGGAACGCTTGTATAATTGGCATTGATTATTGCGCAGATGAAAAAACTCTTGTTGAAAATTATTGTAAAGATACTTTGCTTAGAAATGAAAATTATATATGTTCTGGCCTTTGTCTTGATGGAAAGTGTATAGAATTACCTAATGGTTTAGTTTTATATTACCAATTTAGCAGGGCTGAAGACTTAAGTAGAGGGATAGTTGCTGATACTTCAGGAAGAAATAATAATGGAAGCTCTAATCAAGTAATTAATCAAACACTTGAAGGAGTAGATGGTTTAGCAGCTAGATTTGATGGACTTGATGATTTTTTGGTGAATGAACACCTTGATGGCATTTCAAAATTTGATGAGAATCTTGAAAAAATAGTTTCTACTAATTTTGCTCTGTCAATATGGGTTAAAAAAGGAAATGCAGGACAGGAAAAAGATTCTGTCATTCTTTCATTATTTGGAGGGGCAGGAAAAATAGCAAGTGATGGAGATTACGCGCATTATCAAGCACGCTCTGATGAGTTTTATCCTATTAATAATTGGGACAGAAGTGATGCTGGATTTGGCTTGTTGAATAATAATTGGCATCACCTTGTAATTTCTTATAACGGCACACAAGCGCTTAGTTATTTTGATGGGGTATTTATTGGAGCAACCTTGCCGCATACTTCTCTTATAAGTGAAAGTAATGCCCTCTATATTGGGCGGCAACCGGAATATGACAAGGATTTCTTTTCTGGAGCGATAGATGAATTAATGATTTTCAACCGCTCTCTTAATCCTGAAGAAATTATTCAGATTTATGATGAACAGA
Source organism: Candidatus Woesearchaeota archaeon (assembly GCA_964362065.1). GTDB lineage: Archaea > Nanobdellota > Nanobdellia > Pacearchaeales > GW2011-AR1 > VGKP01. The sequence goes on from CAYIDE010000006.1 coordinate 11,270, forward strand.
GGCAAAGACTTGAAGTTATAGAAAGACCGACACCGCCTATTTTTCCTGAAAGGAAAGCAGTTATAGCTTTAATAATTATATTAATACTTGTTGGCATATTGGGTATTGCGTATATTATTTCGTGTTTATACAAAAAAAAGAAGAAAGTTGTTAAGAAACAATTTTACCATGGATACCAGAATATCAAAAAGCGAACAAAAAACTATAAATACTATCTAACTCATCAAAGTGTTAAGGTGTAAAAAGATGCGTGCAGTTAAAAAAACAAATCGTTTTATTGTTGTATTAACTGGAATTATTATCGGTGTTGTAATTATAAGCATTCTCATTGCGGGAGAATTTTTGCCTTCACAGGGTTTGACAGGAAATGCAATATTTGATACAATAGTTGATTTTTTTAAGAAATTATTTGGAATTGCTCCTGAACCCCCCAAAATTCTCCCGCCTTGGGTTTCTCCTTTTGTTCCTGCACAAGCGTATTATGTTGCTCCTTCTGCGCGCGGGACAGGAAGCGGAGACAGCTATGCAAATGCAATGAGTTTTTCAACTGCAATTGGGCAGGCAATTCCAGGGGATTTATATTTATTGACGAATGGAACATATACCTCTGGAATTGGTTATTTTCTCTTAACTCGTTCTGGAACTTTAAGTAATCCAGTTGTTTACAAAGCAGCTGACGGTGAGAGGCCAATTATTTCTGGATCATCTGTCGTAGTGCAGGCAGCACATAACTGGATTTGGGGATTAGAAGTGACTGACCCTAGCGGATTAGCAAGCGTGCCTGCAGGAACACAGGCAGGAATTGTTACATTGCAAGTTGGCTCTGCTGGCTCCAGATTAATTAATAATTATATTCATGATACTTTTGGATGCCAGATTGGAGGATGGAATAATGGTGCGCAGATAATTTATGGAAATATCGCTTATGAGCCAGGAGATAGAGGAAGCGTATCTTGCTATCCAACTTACACACAAAATAATTTTGCAGCATATGGATATAAATATTTCATTCAGAATATGTTTTTTGATACATACAGCGACTTGTCTGATGTACAATATCTTTTTCATGCTTCTGCTTTAAATGAACACATAACTGGATTTTATGTTAAAGATAATGTATTTTGGAACGGCAGATTTGTAGTTGGCTGGAGAGCAACGACAGTTTATGAAAATAAAATTCTTAATAATTATTTTTATGATACTGCTATTGAACTGGGAGTTCAGCGTCCAAATGATTTTGAATTTAAAAATAATTATCTTAGGAAATCTAATTTTAAAACTTTACGTTTGTGGGGTACAGGAGAGCTTCGTTTCCCCTCACTTGTGAGCAAAAGCAACTTTAGTTATAATGAAATTTACGATTCACGTAATTTGGAGAGCTTAGTAGACTTACAAACAGAAGCATGGGTGCAAACCTGCCCAATTGGGCCTGGATGCGACTTTGGATATTTGCGCTGCCCTAATCTTTTAGGAGGATGCACTGGATTAAAGCCAAGCGACCAGTGGGATTACAACACATACAAAGGTTTTACAGCCAACTTTGCAGCTAATAATAATTTCCAGAGCAATTTGAATCTTGCGCAGTGGAAAACTGCATCTACTAATGCAGGAAATGCATTTGATACTCATTCAACAGAACTTGCAGGAACACCCGCAAATAAAGTTGCAGTTATTGTTAATGAGTATGATCCTAAGAGAGGATATGTTGTAATTTACAATTGGGATAATTCAGCAATAATTGGAGTCGATATCTCTTCAGTTGCAGCAGTTGGAAGCAGTTATAAAATTATGAATCCCCGCGACTTATATGGAACACCAGTTGTTCAGGGAGTTTATTCTGGAGGAAATGTAAATATTCCAAGTGCTGGAAAAGAATTTATTGCTTATGCTATTTTCTCAAGCGAGGCAGGAGAGCCTCCTGCCCCTCCTGTTAATGTAGCACTTAATTTCACTAAGAGCGGTGCAGGAGAGGGAGTTATTAGTGGGAGTGGATTGACTTGTTCTGGAGAGAGATGCACAGGTATTCTGCCATCAGGCAGTTCTGTTGCTCTTAATGCTGCACCTAATGCAACATCAGAAGTGACAGGATGGAGCGGATGTAATCCAGTAATGCAGAGCAGTACAACTTGTTCTTTGGTTTTATCTAGTGATACAAATGTCATAGCAAATTTTGGAGTTAGAGTTGACAGCGGAATCAGAGATAAAACATGGTTTGAGAATTATTTATTGAAACCCATCCAGCCAAATCAAAGAAATAATGAGATATTATCTCAAATGGATGCAGCTACTAATTTGATATCTAATCTAAATAGTTATCCACTTAATAATGTATTTAAGTATAGGTCATATGCAGTTATTTTAGGACAAGCGGCTTTTCTTTATAGAACTCCTGGAACTCATTATTATCAAGATCCTCAACTTGCTTTAGAAATAAAAGAAGGATTTTTGTATTTTAAGAATGCACAAGATGCTAATGGAAAATTTGATACCTGCGATTTAACTGGATGTCCTAGCACAGCGCATGAGCAAGTTTGGAGATTAGAGCCGTTATTAGCAGGGTATATCTGGCTTAATAATACTCCAGGATTCTTTAGTTCACAAGAAAGTTTAGATTATTTCAATATGATTAAGAGAGGATGCGAGAATCTATTGACATCTAGTGTTATAGAATCTTGCAGTAATCAAGGAGTTATTTGGGTAACTGGTTTGAAAATGTGTTCAGTTTATCTAGGAGAGAGCAGATTTGAAGATAGAGTTGCAGCATTAGCACCCAATACTTTATATTGCGGAGTAAATAGTCAAGGTCATGTTGTTGAAAGAGGAGCAGGGCCAGATCCTAATTATGCTTATACGAGCATACCTTATTTACCTCTTTATGCATTACTTTCTCCAATGGATGCAACTATACAAGACAGAGCAATTAAAGCAACTAAATTTATGGTTAATTATGGCTCTTCTTATGGTAATGTATTAGCATCAGGAGGAGGTATTAGAAGAGATGATGCAAAGGGAGATTATCATTCTGTTGTGCCCGCAATTGAGCATTTTGCAATTGATGATCCTTTCATGGCTTATTTAAGTGATAATTATATTCTTCATCTTCGTCCAACTTTTAATAATTTCGGAGTTGGAGGAGTGGTTATTAATCCTGCTCTTTGGACAATTTTGAAAGAGCCGCGAAATGTTGTGCCTTCTTCTATTCAACCAGCATGGTATTATAATTACACAGAGCTCTTTGATATTCCTTCACAATCTACAAAATATGTTATACTTGGCAGGGAAGGTTATAAGACTGGAGTAGTGTTTGATTCTACAACTCTGCAGGGAGGTAGAGTAAGCCTTCTTAGAGGATTACAGACTTTTGCATTGGAAGGAGAAAAAGCAATTGTCCATCATAATTCTGGGGGAGGTAATTCTGCTCCTACAGCATATTCATTTACTACAGGAGGAGGTGTTACAACAACCTCTGGAGATGTAAGTGAAAGCTGGCTTAGCTTTGGAGCGCCCATCTCATCTTGGAATGGAGTTTCTCCAACAACAATTGTTACAAGGCAAGGATCATTATGGACAGTCTATGCTTTCACTCCTAGCAGCGCTGTTGTAGTTTACGGCAGCAGTATTGGGGGTCCAATTACAAGCAGATGGGCTATGAGCGGGGTTACTGGAGCATCACTTAATACAGCAGGTAAATTTGTTTCTGCACTAAATACGAATTCCAGAATCTATTACTTTACTGGAACAGGAGCTTTAGCTTTAGCAGGAGGACAGACTGTCTTAGATGTAAGTGCGGCTACTGGGCCAAGTGCATTCGGATTTTCAGATGGTTCATTTAGATTTATAGGGTTTAATCCAACAACTGAAGAATTAGAATTTGCTGACAAATCTTCTGAAAAATATATGCTGAATTTGAAAAATGTATTGAGCGGGTTAAGTATTAATAGAGCTGATGTAACTGGAACAGGAACTAGACTTGTTGCAAATATTGATTCAAGCAATTATACTATCTCAAGTGTTAAAAAAGGTGCTGGAACAGGAACAATCAGAGGAAAAATTGGACTAAATGATGTAATTGTCTGCGGCAATGGGGGCAGTGATTGTTCTGAAATAGTTTCTGCAGGAACTTCTATTTCATTTACTGCTGAAAGTACACCGCCTTCTTCATTTTCTGGCTGGGAAGGATGTG
>CAYIDE010000007.1:0-15358 GCA_964362065.1 Candidatus Woesearchaeota archaeon
AGCTAATACAATCAAATAAGGTGGCGATTCTTATTGAAACTTTCTACAGAGGATAAATTCTACCCGCTATAAATGTATTTAAATCTCAACTTGTTATTATCTGTTTATAGTTAATTAATTACCTTCTTTCATTAATATTTCTTTCAAAATCTTCACAATCGCTTTTCAAAAGGATTAAAAACAAAGTTTTTATGTTATATAAAATGGCACAATTATTAGAATACTTTATACTAGTAATTCCGTATATTTCCCTTGTTTCCTTTATTTCAGGAATTCTCACTGAAGAATTATTAGTTGTGCTGGGGATACTTGCAGGAAATGGGGTTTTTCCTCTTTGGAAAGTATGCTTATTTGGGTTTTTAGGAGTGATTGTGCATGATATTTGTATGTACTTTTTAGCACAGACTCGATTGGTTTACGCTGTTAAACGTAAGTGGAAATTAACCCAAAAACATCAAGACCTGTCAAATTTTATTGAACAATTGGGAGGCAGGACTTACTTTTTCCCCTCTTTCTTTCTAAATTCATTTATGGGACGAGGATTGCTTTGATTTTCTTTGTGAGCCACCAGGAAAAGAGATTTAAACGCTTTTTTTATTCTAATACTCTAGCAGTTGCATGCTGGTTTTTAATTATGATGCCTCTCTCATGGCTTGCAGGAAGAGGTTTCTCTCAGCTTTTAAATGTTGCAAAAGGTATAGAAAAAGTTCTTGTAATCATTGTTATTGGGGGATTGTTGCTCTATATAGTAAATAAAATATTTACCGCCCAAGTTATGAAGAGTAGGAACCGTAAGAAGAAAATTACACAAAATTAGTTAAAAACAAATTCTGGGCGAGCGATAATTTTTTCTGAACCTACATAGCGAAAACACCCTATAAATTGTTCTCCATTAAAGACGCAAAATCTCTCATCTTTTTGTAATTCCTTAACTTCATTTGCATCTTGAAGGAAATCTAAGAAAAGAGGGCTGCCTGATAAACATTTCTTTACAACTTGTTTTTTTATATTTACTATCGGTAAAACAGTAGAGATAATTTCAGCAGGAATGAGCAAGGAACGAAAAGGTTTTTCATCTCCTTCCTTCCAGGCAGATATTGCTTTCTCTAATTCATATAGCTTATTAGAGGTTGTTTCATCAAAAATACCTGCTTTTATTCTCCTTAGCTCAAGCATGTGTGCTCCCACACCAAGCTGTTCGCCAAGATCGTGAATTAGTTTTCTGATATAGGTGCCTGCCTGCACTTTAGTTTCAAAAAGAATATCCTTGCCCTCACTCTCTATTATGCTAAATGACTTTACTTCTCGTATTCTTTCTGCACGTTTAACTCGCGAACGCAGAGGAGGCAGTTGTGTTATTTTCCCAATAAACTTTTTTATGACGTCAGTAAGAAATTTCTCATCAACTTTTGCATGGAGACGCATAATTCCCACATATGTCTTATCTCTGTGCATAAAATAATCACTTAATCGACAGGCTCTGCCCAGACCTATAGGTAAAACTCCACTTACAGCAGGATCGAGAGTACCAAAATGAGAAGTCTTATTAATCTTTAGAAGATTTTTTATTAAATGAGAAACAGCAAAGGACGTTGGTCCAGAAGGTTTATCAATATTAATTATAGAAAAACTTAAAAGATCTCGTATAGATTTATTAATTTTTATTTTTTCGATATTTATCATAGTATTTTATCATATATTTTTAGGCTATTAATCCTAAAAAGGATTTATAGGATGAATTCCTTCTATCTGAAAATCTTTAATATTTTCTGTATAAACATGATTTATGCTATTGTCTTGCATAGTTGCTATAAGTAAGGCATCCCAGTAATTAATGTTTTTATTACAGCAAAGATCAAGAGCTTTTTTAATAGTCTCTACTGTAGGAAAAAATTTTTCAAACCCGGCAAAATCAATAATACTTTTCACAATATGAGATGCTTTTTCCTTTGGGATTGGCTTTGTAACTTTTTTAGTTACATTTACAAAAAATTCTGAGAGATTCTGCAGAGAAACTGCATAATTTTCTTCATTATTCCAACATTTCCGAAGAATTTTTTTTGCAATTTTATGTTTTTCTTTTTCAGATGCATCAAAAGCATACACAAAAATATTTGAATCAATAAGCCAAAGATTATCGTTCATATAGTTCATCCCGCGACTTTATTCTTATTTTACCCATAGAAAACCCCTTTTCCATCAGACCGATCATCTCTTGTGCAATTTCTTGCTGTTGCTTCTTAAATATCCAATGTTTAAATGCCTCTTCTACAGCTTTTCCCAAAGTTCCTTTACCTTCGCCTAATTTATGCTTCACTGTTTTTCTAAACTCTTGATCAAGAGCATCGCTTACATTTACTGTTATTGTGGCCATAATACATTTAATTTTTATATATATTTAAATGTTTCTATTATATAAATCTATAATCAATTTTAGACTTTTCCATTCAAATATGCCTTTCTTTTTTTCTCAGGAAATTTCTCAATGGCATAACGAAGCATTGTTCTAGGCATTTTTTTATATCTGCTCATTAGAAAAGATTCAAGAACTGAAAAATTTCTCTTTCCAACTTCCCTTAGCATCCAACCAACTGCTTTGCGAATCAAATCATGCTTGTCATTAAGCAAGATTTCAGATATTTTCAAAGTGTCCTGAAACTGATTATTTTTAATGAACTGGAATGTTGAAATTATTGAAATGCGTCTTTCCCATATATTTGAAGAATTTGCATATTCATATAATAATTTTTTATCTTTATCAATGAGCCATCTGCCAAGCAGTTTATCAGCTACACAATCTATTAAATCCCAATTATTTCCAGAAAGATGATGTTTAATATAAAAATCAATTATCTCTTTTCTTTCATTTTCACTTTCAGCTTTTTCAAACTTGTAAACCAAGACAAGGAGGGCACACATCCTATCCTCATGGATATTTGAGTTTAATATCTGAACCAGAGCGTTTAGAGAGATATCAGCATTATTCCTTGCAACATTTCTTGTATCTGGAACAGTGATCCCTATGAATACATCACCCTCTGCATATTCTCCTTTTCCAGTCTTAAAAAAATTCTGGTATATTGGTATTTTTTCTGGATGAGCATGATTCCTTAATTCTTTTTGTAGGGAATGCATTATTAAAGAAAAATTAGAGTTTTTATAAATCTATTTGTTTATATAAAATTTTAATAAAAACTACTTCTTCAGCGCCATGCGCTGAATCTTTGGCTCCTTAACTTTTGTGAGGTGCTTCTGGACTTTGGCTTGAGCTTCTGCCTGTTTTATGCCTTGCTCTGCCACTGCTTTTTCTTTTTCTTTTTCCTCACGCTTTTCTTCTTCTGTCTTTTCAGGAGTTACTGGCTTTGCTTCTTGTACCTCTGGAGTTTTAGTTTCTGCAGGTTTTTCTATTTTCTTGAAAATCTTTTCATGTTTTGCTTTAAGAAATTTAACATACTGCGGTGTATCAGCAAATGATACTTGCACAATATCTCCTTCTTTTCTTGCTTTCACTTTAATTCTTGCTGGAGGATTCGCTCTCCCTCTAAACCAAAGGTCGTTATTGAAATAGATATCAAGCTTTACATTTGCAGTATCACGATCAGGGATTTTCATATGCTTTGCAATAAACTTTTTTATTGCCTTAATTGCCTTGCCAGAACGCTCATATAAAGGGGCTTGCAACCAAGCCCTTCTTAATGGTATGACATATTCTCTCTCAAGGATTTTTGTTTCTGCCATTTAGGCCTCTCCGTTAACCTTTAAAGGATTTAGTTTAATGCTTGTAATTTCCTCTAATTTTCTTGCTGCTTTTAATCTGACTTTTCTATTTCTTCCTGTGAAAGCCAGGTAAGATAATTCTCCTGTTACATGCTGAAGCGTAGAATCACCTAAATGATATGTGCTTGTTAATGTTTCTATTCTCATCTTATATACGCCCCTTTGGCTCGGTATTTCATGGTAACTTTTCTCAACTAGTTCTCTGGGATGGTGCATTGCGTAGGTATGCATAGCTGTTAGGAGAAAAGCATGTTCTTGGGAATTTTCAGCTGTGTATGTATCTGTTTTTGCCATATCAATTATAAAATTATCCAAGATGCTTCTTGGGTGTCCTCCTAGGTTTAATTTTAAGTTTGGTGCGGCGCCAGTGCCTGCGATACTTAGTCATTTGGGAAGGATGCACATGACCTGCTTTACCTTTTCCGAATTTACGGAGCACTGCCCAAAAAGGAGACCATTTTGTCTGCCTATAGGCGACTGCGAGTTTTACTTTTTTTTGCTGTTCGGGCTTCATGTTCTCTCCACCCAAAGAATTCCTTTTTTTCTCATAAATTCTTCACTAAATCTTCTTACTTCTTCTCTATTAGGAATACCTTTTTGAATAGATTCATAAAAAGAACTATAATCCCTAGATAAAATAGAATTTCTTATTAATATGTATTCTTGAGAAAAGTGAAAACCGATTTTTTCTTGAGTTTTATCACCAGGATTATTGCTCAAACATTTTATACTGCCAATTACTTGGTCTCTAACTCTGTCAATGATATAAACACAATCATCTCTATTCAATCCTAATACCAATAATCCATTACTCTTCATGCCTTTATTCCCTCCAAGAATTCCCTTCCCTTTGCTGTTAGCTGTCTGCCTGCAGTTTTAGTTTTTGATTTTTCTAAAAGAGCAGATGCTTCTGCCTGCTGTAATATCGTGCGGATAATTTTACCGCCTGATTTCCTAAAGTGCGGCGGTTTCATTCCCATGTCTTTTCTTCCGCCATATTTTGTACGTAATCTTTGTACGCCAACTATTTTTTTGATGTATATTTGTCTTAGAATGCTTGCAGTCCTCTTGTACCAAAAATCTTCATCGTTAATAGGTCTTTGCTTCTGTGGCCCTGACTTCACTAGGTCAATCCATTCTGGTTTAGGAAAATCTCCGGATTTCTTTATTACATCAGCTAGTTTTGGAATGTACTTTGCTGGTGCAATTGCTCTTATATCTGCCATGTCAAAGTATGTAAAAAAGGGCTTTTATAAACCTTGCTTATAAAATTATTCAAATTATTTGGAATATCTTCTCAAAACAACAGTGAAGCCAATAATAGTATATTTAAACAAATAGGATGTTTTGTTTTCAAGTGTTCTTGCAATTTCATCTGCAAAACTAATAGTCTTTGCTTTATTTCTGCCAGATGCTTGGAGCAGAGATATCCTTACTACTTTGTGATTTTTAAATGCCAATACTAAAGAATTGATAACTCCTTCGCTAATACCATTTTTGCCTATTTGAAATCTTAATGTTTTCATATTCTTTTTATCTTTATTCCTCCTGCAGGAAGTGCAGAAAGAATATCCTCCTTATTTACCTTAAAGTTAAGTAATCTTAATATATCTGATATTAGGCTTTCTTTATTCTCTTTTCCGGGCAGTATTGTACCAAAAGTTTCTTTATTTTTAGCTGTTATTGCTGGAACTGCTCTTAATACATCTTTCTGTTTAATCAAGACAAATTTTAATTCTGCATTAATTTTATCAATCTTGCCAAAAACCTCCCAAGTTCCTATTTTCATCCTGCTGTTTTTATCAAGTTGCGAAAGTCTAAAAATATGCACTTCTGTCTTTTTTCCTTTTTTCCATGCCTGGCTAAAACAAGCAGTAAAAACTGCGCATTCTTCTTTGTCTTTTTTCGTAACTTTTTTTATTTCGTCAACAATTATTGAAAAGGGGCTTCCAGGAGATGCTGTATGCATGACTATCCTGTCTTCGTTGGATTTCTTTAGCTCTTGAAGAAGATATTCATTCTGCTCTGCATTTTTTCCTCCCACAACAAGCTTTCCTGATGTTGTGAAAAACCATCTGTACTTCCTATAAGATTCTTTGATATTCATGAAAGAAAGAAAATAAGGAAGTTTTTAAGTGTTGTTAAGCTTATTATCCAGAATCTCTTTTTCTGCTAAACCTAAACCATGCCTCTTAACAATTGAAAAAGCAAGTTCCCTATTATTTCCATTCCTTCTGCGATGTCTCTGATAAAAAGCTAAATCTAAATATTTAGCCTGTTCTAATAGAGGTAATATGCTTTCTCCCATAGAAACTATTTTTCTATAAGCGTCACAATCTCTAACTAATTTAGAAAAATCATTAATCTGAACATCCGGATTTTTGCAATAATCTATCCAGTCATTGATTGCTCTGTGGAAATTCTCTTCTAAATTTGCTGGTGATATCATTTTGTAAAGGGTTTTATTATATTTTTATATCCATTTTTTTGGCTTTTAGTCTGAGGATTAGATAATTTTATTCTTTTTAGCTTTCTTTTTTAGTTCTGGGAAAGCATCATAAATTCCACTTAATGCATTTCCATATGCTATAATTGTGCGGACTATTGGCTCTCTTATCTGAAGATAAACAGATGCTTGCTCATCTGTTATTCTATATTCAGGGGGAAATCTTGGAGAAACTTGTTCTAAAGCCTCTCTCTTGAATTCTAATCTACATTCTAAATTAGAAATATATTTATGTAATATTTTTCTTATATCTTTGGGTAACTTTCTCATAATATCTCAAAACTAAAGCGACTTTTAAATCTTTCTATTAGTTACTATTATAAAATAACATTAAAATTATCATTTTCCTACTGATTACACTAGATTATAGATTTTTAGTAATCATTAACCCATAGAGAAAATAATAAATTTACTCAATCTTCACAATAAAGAATGTAGAATCATAGGGCTGGCTGTCTTTCAAGACAGATATGTCATATCTGATTTCACAGAGGGGCGCTGATGATGATGGCTGTACTTTAACTAAATTATAGCGAATTTGGCCTGGAGAAAGAGCAAAAGTGCCTGTACTTCCTAGGATAAGATATTGATTTGCCTGCTGTAGTGTGAGTTGGCATCCTCGCTGGACATCGCTGGCTTCTACCTTATAGCTAAATGAGCCTGCTTGCGCCTCTCCTTCTACTGTATTCTTTATACCGAAGGCAACACCATAGCTTTTTCCTTGCTCGATTTCTGCCTGATTACCGCCTAAGTACATTACTATTTTATCGCCTCTTTCATTAAAGAGCTTGTTAATCTCTGCTTCAACATTTTTATTAAGCTGATCAACATTATAAGTTGCTCCAGTGAAGATATTTCTTACAAGTACGAGACCAAGAATAAGCATGCTCATTGCTAAGACAATAATAACAATTGTTCCGATGGATAACTCGAGTGCTGCTTTTTTATTTACCATAATCAAATCCCTCAGGAAGATTCTGATTGTAGAGAGATTGCTGTTGCAGAAGCTGGGCAAATTGCTCGCATCCTGGCTGAGTGGGATCAGAAGTACAGTTCAAAATAGTCTCTTGCAGATTTGCAAGAATTGTTGACAATAGTATAAGGAATAATATAGAAATAACTATACCTATAATGGACAAAGTAATAGCTGCGGTTGACCAAGAATTTTTATGCTTCTTTCTCTGGACAAGAGCAAAAATTAGGCTAAGCACTCCGAAAATGCCTCCAAAAAGTATTGTGAATGAAAGAACAACGCTTAATATTCCGAATACTAGTGCAACAACACCGCAACTATTATCTGCCTCTTTTTCGGTCATCTTGTTACTAACGCGTAAGCTTTTATAAAGGTTATGCTCTTTTTTCCTGATATGCGAAAAAGGTACCCTTTTAGATTTGCTTCATTAGAAGAGCGCAAAATATTTTACGCAAAAGAATTTTCAATTGGTAGAATTAAGGAATGGTTTAGAAAGCATGGAATGCCCCTGCCCCAGATCTGCGCGCTTGACGCTGGAACAGAATCCTCTGTTCTTATTAAAAGAAATTGGAAAAATACCTTATTTTATTTTCCTTTTACTGAACTGCGAGAAAAAATAAAGAAGTATTTGCCTGAAGATATTTATTACGACAGATGCGAGTATCTAAATCCAAGAAAAGTCTTAGCAGAGCTGATTTTTCCTAAACCCTTGCCACAAGAATTAGTATTTGACATTGATGCGGATAATATTCCTTGCTCTCACATAGATTCTCAAGAAGTTTGCATGGTCTGTCTAAGAAAAGCATGGTCTTATTCTCTTGCTCTAAAGAGAGAACTTGAAAAAAAGTTTCATAAAGTGCATTTGGTTTATTCAGGAAGAGGATTCCATGTGCACGTAGCTGATAAAAAAGCATATGGGCTTAGCGTTGATGAACGTTCTGAACTTAATAGAATATTCAAGAAATTTCCCATTGACCCATGGGTGTCAGGAGGGAATATTAGATTAATCCGCATTCCTTATACTCTGCATGGGGGAGTATCCAGAATAGTTCTGCCTATAACTGTTCAAAGATCTCTATCACTTAAACAATCAATTCCTAAATTTCTAAGGTAGTGAAATGATTAAGCACGCTTTTTTTTCTTTGAGTAATACTTTTTCCTTTTTCCCTTACTCATTTTTTTCTTTTTTGGCATGCTAAGATGAGGATTATTTTTCTTATAAATCTTGCTGTCTTATCAGAAGGCAAAAGCTAATTCTCTTTTTTGAGAATAAGACCAGTTCCATAGTGAAATTCTATCCTCATCCTCAAATCTACAGTAGCAATAGAAAATATTTTATAGTCAGTCACAACTTCAATATCTGCAGGCATACTTTCTAAAAACTTATCCAACCCTCTTTCTGTTCTTCTTATGCTTACAACACAATGTAATCCTACAGGCTCATATCTATGAGCATCTATTCCTTTAATTTTAAAATAATCTTCTGTACGGATAGTCAAAACTCTGCTTTCTGGAAATTTCAAATCATCGCCTTTAATCATAGTCATATCTATTTTAGCCAATTTAGTTATTTTTAAATCTTTCTCCTAATTTTAATCTTTTCAAGTAGTTAAATCTCCCCAAATTAAAATGGGTTCGGGGTACACCATTGAAAAAGGTTCGGTTCCCCCATTTTCATAATATTTTTTATTACAAAAACATAATGATTTTATTTCCAAATAAATAAGTATCTTTCCATTTCTTATTAACTGCCACAGATTAAATAGCAATACCGCAAGAATAAATGCAGAGTATCTTGCACTGAAATACGATGAACAAGTCCTGAACTAAAAAAAAGATGAATAATGAATTATTTGTGTAACTTATTAACTAATTCTGTTATATAATTCTTATATCTATTTTCGGAATTTGGAGGCATTAAGTAATGAGTTCCAGGAATTTTATGTGAATAACCTTTCGTCTTCTTATTCATTTTTTCAATATTTCCCTTTAATATCTTCTTAGGATTCACCACCTGATATCCATGACCCGGAATAAGTAAGACATCTTCTCCAAGAGGTCCTGAAAAGTCTAATTGAGCCCTTTCGAATTTTATTTCATCTCGCCCATTTATATATTCTGCATCTAAAATTTTAATCAAATCGGAAACCTTTGTACCTTCAGTCACAACAATGTCTATATCTTGCATTACACCAGGAAATTCTTTATTATCCCTGCAAAGTGTTATATAGAAAAATTTTTTATATTTCATATCATAACCCCATAGCCAGGCTATTTAAGCTTACCTACAAATTTTAATCTTTTCAAGTAGTTAAATTTCCCAAAATTAAAATGGGTTCGGGGGGAATCGAACCCCCGCGGCACGAGCTTCAGTCGTGTGCACTCCCACTGTGCTACGAACCCTTGTGCAAAGGAGCAGGGAATGACTTTTAAATGTTTTTAGGCAGTTTTAGAAAATATATTTAAAAAGAAGATAACCGCCAATAATTAGTATTACAAGGAGTACTACAAGAATAACCCATATAACATTAGCGTTCATATTTATTAAAATCAATTCGACTATAAAAATCTTATTATCCCGACTAATTTTCAAAAATGCAGGAAATTGAAGGATTTACTTTAATAGTAAAAATAAAAAGTGTGAGCCAGCGTAGGCCAGATTCTGTCAGAAGTTGTCTTTAAACAAACCTTCTGTGCTGACATCTGTCTCTGCCCGCGGTTATAGCGGTTGCATCAGCGAAGGCACTCGTTTCAGCATATCCCTGACTTCTCAGCTCCCCTCAAGGTTCATAGCTCAATCAAGGCTGTGGCGTTTCTGTAGTGGAGCTCGGCCTTGCGACCGTCTGCTTTCACAGATCGCTTTTTCTTCTCTAAAGAGAAGGATGTCCGGACCTTCCTCAGAATTCAAAACTCATGTCAGTTTTTCCTAATTTAATAGGCGAATTCCGAAATCAGCTCGCTGACTCACTTTAATTTAGAAGAGAAGAGGTTTTTAAATATTCCGATGGGTATCTTCCCGTAAGCATGTAGAGATAAGTGAAGTATCAACTTCAATGGTGTACTCTTCTTTTTCTTTATACGCTATTCCTATACTTTTTGGCAAAACCATACGTATTTTTCCTCTATATGATTTTTTATCTCGTTCCATAATTTCTATTAATTCGTGTATTTTCCCACGACAAGATTCTGGAATCATATTGTAAGCAGTAGGAAGCCCTACAGCAGCAATGAGAGAATTTTGCCGATTAAGATCCTCTTTGCTTAAAAGATCTAGGTTGTATGCTATAGTTCCCTCTCTTGCCATTCCTAAGGCGATCGCTTCTCCATGAGAGATGCGATAATGCGCTGCGGTTTCTATAGCATGACCAATAGTATGTCCGTAATTTAAGAGCATACGTATTCCCTTGTCCAATTCATCTCTTTCTACAAATTCTGCTTTAATTTTTACTGCTCTTTGCACCCATTCTTTATAGGTTGCAGAATCTCTTTGTGTGTATGTTTTTTCTAAAAAAGTGAAGAAACCTTCATCTGCTATACTCCCATATTTAATTAGCTCGGCAAGTCCATTCTTAATTTCTCTTTCCTGAAGCGTGGAGAGAGTGGCGACATCACTTATAACTACAAGAGGCTGATAAAATGTTCCTAATAAATTTTTTCCCTCTGGAAGATTAACCCCTGTTTTTCCACCGATGCTGCTATCTACTTGTGCGACAAGAGTAGTTGGCACTTGAATAAATCCGATGCCTTGAAAATATTGTGATGCGAGGAAGCCAGCAATATCACCAATAACTCCTCCCCCAAAGGCAATAATGACTGAATCTTTTGAACATTTATTCTGTGCGAGTTTGCGGGCTAAAAGAGAAATAGTTTCTGGTGTTTTTGAGGATTCTCCTGGTGGAATAGATATTAAACGTACCTCCAGACTTTCATGTCTTTGAAGAAATTTTTGGAAATCTGATGCCCAGATATTTTTGACAATATCGTCTGTGATAATGAAATATTTATCTGCAGAAATAGGGTCAAAACGGCTTAATTCAGGATTAAAAAGAATATTCTCTCCTATCTCTACAACGTAGCTCCTTGGCTCACCTACATTAATTAAAAAAGATTCCATGATATTTTATATACCCTCTTATATAAAGAGTTTGTTGTTATTCATTATTTAATATGGGCAGAGCAAGAAAGTTAATAAACTGCTTTATCGGAATTAAGGTATGAAATTATTTTTTATGAGGCATGGAGAAGCGGAGTTTAACCTTACACACATACATAATTATATTCCCAAGAATATTAATGGACTTACTGCTCACGGCAAGGAGCAGGTAAATGGAAGTTCTAAAATATTAAAAAAATATAGGTTTGATGCCGTGTTTGTTTCTGAGCTTAAAAGAGCTAGAGAGAGTGCTGCAATTGCATGCAAGGGTATAAGAGTTAAGGTAATAATAGATCCAAGAATAAATGAAAGAAATAGCGGAATGGAAGGAAAAAATGAGAAAGAGTATTTGAAAATCATGCATGATGATTTTTTCCATAAAAAACTTCCTGGAGGAGAATCATTCCAGGAAGAAAAATCGAGATTGCTAAAATTTCTAAATTCTCTTAAAAACAAAAAATTCAATAGGGTTTTGATTGTCAGCCACCAAGAACCTATTCAGATTATGATAGGTTTGATAGATAATTTATCTGATGAAGAGATGGTCAAAAGGAAAATAAAAAATGCTGAAATTGTGATTCGTGAGCTAAATTAAAATTTAACGATATCAAAAGATATTTCTTTAGCATTAATATTCTTTACTTTCCAAATACGCTTTTTTCCTTCATGGTTATGCAGTTCAAGAGTATCTATGCTAATATTGCCATCTGGTGAACCCTTCAAAAAATAATTCCCTGACTCTAATAATTGTTCTGCTTTTTTATCATTTTCTTCCATTATATTTTACCTCCTTATTTATTCTAATATTGGCCATTCAGGATAAAATCTCCTTAATTGTATATCATATTCTCTTGAAACTTTAATGAATGCCTGAAAAGTATCAAGTGATAAAAACCCCTGGTTGAAAGTTTTGCCTGCAAAATCTCCTACGTTAGCATAATCATTAATCTTGGATTGCAAATATTTTTCATTGCTGTATATTGAATCACCATGGCATTTCTCCATATCCTTAATCTCTTTTATTAAATATTCTATCCTCTCCTTAAAAAATTTCTCGAAACCATTATCCACTATAGTCATTAATTATTTAATATGGCTATATTTTTAATATTTTCTGTTATCAATATATTTTAATTGCCTAAAATTAAGGGATAGGAGGTTTTTCAACTTCTAATTCAATCATGGAAATAAGCTTTGAGTCCATATTTACTCTTTTACCTTCAGAAACTTTAGCAAAAAAACTATTAGGCATTTTGAAAAACTCACCATTTCCAGTTGCATAAATTATTGCGTTTTCAAATGAACTATCGCCAATATTAAATTTAAATACTCCCCTAACCCTATACATAAAATTCATCTCTTGATATATTGCCTCAACATATTTTCCATTATAGCTTTCTAGATCCATATATAAATTGTTTTATATTAGTTATATAAATCTTCCTATTAATTTTTATTTTTAATAGTAGTTAAAAATCTTATAGTAGATTAGTCTATTGATGCCAAATTTCTAATTTTTACAGGAATTTTTTCTTTTTTTAATAAAGCATAAATTTCTTTGTATTTCATTGCATCTATTAATATAGAATTAGAAATTTTTTCAGCACTAAATTTTTCAATAAGGCCTTTTTGTTCATAAATTTTTTTACCTCTCTTTAATTTATAGCCTAAAAGCCTTCTAATTATTTTCATTTTATCCTTCTGTTTAGATTTTGATAAGTCATATTCTATTAAAAAGTATCTCTTTTTAGACATTATTGGTATTTCATATCTCCCATAAAGCAAGATTCCATAAGAGCTTATCTCTTTTCTTAGTTCATTCCATTGCTCTTTTTCAATATTATCAATTATAGGCGAGATAACATTCTTTATTCCTTTAAGATTCCAGCTTTTGGATGACTTTAATTCAAATTCATTTAATGATTCTCTGGCTATTGATTCTATTTCTTTCTTGTTTATTTCTTCTATATCAATAAAAAGATCAATATCCGAGTCATTTCTTGGATTTCCCCTAGCAAAGCTCCCAAATAGAATTATTGATTTTATCTTATTTCTATCTTTCAGCTTATCAAAAAATAATGACAGAAAATCATAAATATATTCCAGCATTTATTCTTCCTCCAGTAAGGATTTTAACTTAAAAATAAGGTCTATCGCTTCCTTTGCCTCTTTTGCATCTTTTTCTCTTCCATAGCAAAGCCTATTTCTCAATTCTTCAATTTTTACTAAAAGATTTAGTATCTCTTTTTTATTTGTAAATTCATAAGGAAAAGTATTTTCTGCTCTTTTTTGAGATATAAAAAAAGAATGGTTAATATTAAAACCTGGTTCAATAAGTTTCTTTCTATGTAAAAAAATGGCAAATAGATTGGTAGAAGCTTCAGAAACAGCAAAACCTATTATTTTTTGCCTCTTTGCTACTATACCTAAACGAATTTTCTCTTCTATATCATCAATAAGTTCCTTTGCTGTTTTTTCATGTTCCTCTATTGAAGGCATTAAACTTTAAGTTTTATTATGTTTAAATACTTTTCTGTTATTTATAACATAATTTATGTTATAGATAACTTATTTTATGTTATTTATAACATACTAATAAATTAATACTGAAAAATTTCAAACAGGACAAACAAAAAAATAATTACACTAGAATTATTTTCTTAAGTGCTTCTTTTATTTGGGGAATATCTTTCTTCACTGCTTTCCAAATCCTATCTATGCTCATCTGAAAATATGAGTGAGTGATAAAATCTCTAAACTGAGCCATTTCAAACCAAGGAACATGTTTATTTTTCTCTTTCAGAACACGCGGAATATTTCTACTTGCTTCACCAATTATCTCTAGTCTCCTTGTGACTGCATCTTGCAGTTTCTTATCTTTTTTGAATTGTTCTTCAGTAACATTCAATATATATTCTTCTATGTTTTGTATTGATTCTGTTATATCATTAAGATAAAGTTTGTAATTTCTTTTCATCTTAGTATTGGAATTTCTTCTTTGAGAATAATATCTCGTAATTCCTTTCTTATAAGACTATATTCGACAAGGTCAACTTTCTTTTTTATGGTTTTTTCTAATAGATTTTTAAGTCTTATTACTTCTAGTAATGATAAATCTTCATTTAATTCAACCAAAATATCTATATCACTATTTTCTTTATCTTCTCCTCTAGCATAAGATCCAAATATACCCGCTCTGGTGACTTTATTACTTTTAAGTATAGAAAGGACTTTACTCTTGATATTATCTAGATTTTTTCTCTTTAAAGACATATAATTAATTATTAATTAGATTATATAAACCTGGTGATAAAGAAAAGTACTAATCACCTAAAATTAAAATTTAACAATATCAAAAACTATTTCTTTAGCGCTGATATTCTTGACTTTCCAGATTCTTTTCTTGCCTTCATGGTTATGCAATTCAAGAGTATCCAATTTTACGCCTCCATCAGCAGACCCCCTTAAGAAATAATTACCTGATTCGAGCAATTGCTCCTCTTTATTATCAATGTTTTCCATTATTACTTCCTTCTTAATTTAATTTTAATTATCTATTACTATTTATAATTATTTACCTTCTCTCATTACTCCCATTTCTTAGTATATTTTCTAATCTTTCAATAATTCTCTCACATCTTCTTGCAGATTCATAAAAATCTATGCTTTTTTTGTATTCAACTATAGCTTTTCTTAAATATTCAATTCTTCCTTTCATATCTCTATCCGAGGATTCTAAAAGCTCAGCCCTATATTCAAATCCAAAAGCTCTTCCAATATGACATGCGACATCCATGTTCAAATTAATTAGATTTTCTTTATATAACTTACTAATTAACACTTTTTAACAAAATTTCAAACAAAGCAAGCAGACAGACAAAATCCAGTATAAAGTAGGCAATTGAATTGAGGCTATTAGTAGATGCATGCTGAAATCCTCGGGTTCTTG
>CAYIDE010000008.1:0-14598 GCA_964362065.1 Candidatus Woesearchaeota archaeon
TAATATGGGGGGCTATTTAATTCTTTGTAACATATTCAACGCAGTTATCTATACCATATCCTGCAAATTTTTTGCGCTGGCTTCGCCAGAAACTCTCCCCACCCTGCAACCTGCGTCGAAGCCGCCCAAGCCGTACCAGAAGGCACCCCAGCTGCCGTTCCTGAGACGATACAACCCCCGAACGCCTGATTTTACAACACAAAAATCATTGTCTTTTAGCAAGCATAGAGCATCTTCTCCAGAGAGTAAACCTATTCCGGAGACTAATCTGGGGGTAATTCCATATTCTTCTCCTGTATTTTGTAATTCTAAAGATGGAAATGAAGCGAGAACTGGCAGAGCATATCCTTTCTCTTGAGCTTGTTGAACTAATGATTTAGCTATTCCTTCATTAGGTGAGCCTGCTGTATATACTGCAAGTCCAAAATCCATTAATTCTCCTGATGGAAGCATTTTTGCTTTATGGAGAAGCAAGCCCTCTTCAATTGTGCAGAATCTTAAAGCTCGACTGCTTTGCCTTGTAAGCTCTTGACTTCCTAGAATTCCTTTGAAGGTATTCATATTATATAAAGCATAAGTATTTTCATCTACACTTAATCCTTCTCTTAATCCATGGGCATTTTCATATTTTTCTTTTATAGCTTTATTTACCGCAAAGGCTACTTCTTGAGACTCTTCTAAAGTAAAGGGTCTGGAGTAGGTGAATAGACCTGTTTTAGAGTTTTTGCTGAATACATAAATATCTGTTGCTTCTATTCTTTCATTTATTATTTTTATGTTTTGTTTCATGTTATTAATCTTCGCCAGTTTTTTTCCGCACCCCGAAAGCACGATAGTCCCCGTCGTCGCTCCGGACGTCGCCGCCGAGGTACAACCCGCTAACGCCCCCAAACAACAAAGACACTCTTTGCTCTGGACTTTCAATTTTTTGTATATCTACTCCCCATATCCAAGGTTTTAACCCAGCATATTCAACAGTCTGTGCGAAGATTCCTGCACCTTCTTTAGAAAGAACTGATATTGTGTAAGCATCTTTAGCAAAGCTCTCTTTTGTATGCACTCCTAAAGTATAACTGCCAAATGGAATGAATTTCTGGTTTTTATCTTGAGAAATATAAATTCCATAATCATCTTTTATCCATTTTTTTATATTGGGAATTTCCATTTTTGTGTTTAAACCATTGCCTTGTGTATCTCTTTCAACAAGCACTCCTCCACTCTCTACTGTTTTTGCATATTCTTGAGGTATCCAGAGAGTTCTTGCAGGGACTCTTATATAATTATTTTTAAAGAGCTTTTTTACTTCCTCCCATTCTTTATTATCTTTCTGCTCATCTGCATGATAAGCTCCATAAGCTAATAGAGCTAATTCAACACCTTCTGCTGACCTGATTTCTGAATCTTGATTTATTGCTTTAAAGCATTCTTGATGAGTGCCTTGCACAGGGGGATAACTAAAATTTACTTGGTCATCTTCTAAAGCTATAGGAAGCTAAGTTCTTCCTCTTTCTGCTGGGGAAATAGTTATATTTTTCATATTTTTTTATGTATAGAAAGGGGTATTTAAACTTTTTGGTTGTGTTACTATTTAAGAGTTATTTTAAATTAGATAATTCGTCTATTTTATTTTACAAATGTTGTATTGCTTTTTTATAAAAATACAAAATTTCAATGACAGAGTAATTTATATAAACTATCTTCGGCTAAAAAGTCCATGAAGCAAAGAGGGATGAGCCATGTTGAGATGATTCTGGCATTTGTTCTTTTTATTCTTGCATTAGTGATTGCGCTTTCTTATGCGGAGATAGATGAAAATCCAAGTCTTCTTGAAGCAACACACGCTTCTGTGCTTAAATCTTTAGAGGAAAATACAAGTGTTTCTGTAGAAACTTACTCTGTAATTATGCTTCCTGTTGCCCAAAGAAACAAAACAACAACTGTTATTTTAAATGGGACTTCAGGAAAAGAATCTCGTGTAGTTAATTACACAGGAAGCATACTGTCTAATATAACTAAGATAGGAGATTTAGTATATGTGGATTGGAACGAAGATTATGGAAGAGTTATTAAAATTCAAGTAAGTGATGATTTTAATGCTTCTGAAGGAAACGCAACTGACAAACCTGCTCATAATGAAACATATTATTTATTTAGTTCTGTATATGGTGAGAGAGTAATTTCTGAAAAAAAATTCGCTTATCTTGTTCAAGCATATCAAAACAATATTTCGATGTTAAAACTCGAATGGCATATCCCTGATAATAGAGATTTTAGCTTTGCTCTTAAATTTTCTTCTACAGAGGTGATTGCACCTGCTGTGGAAATTCCTGAAGGTGTTGATGTGATTTCTACCCTTCTGCGAAGAGAAGTGGCACGCCAAAATGGGACAAGAGAGTTTGCTGGGCTTGAGGTTAAAACATGGTGAACAATAAGAGAGGATGGCTTAGAATTGTTGAAGCAAGCATAAGTATTGTGCTGGTTTTAGGAGTTATTTTAGTTATGAATATTAGAGAGAAAGAAACTTATCCTGATGACCCTTCTTTCATGCTGGAGCCACTACTTGAGGAGTTGGCCAAAAATGTTTCGTGGAGAGAGCTTGCATTAAACCAGAGTCTTTCAGCAGCTGAAGTTGCGGCACAGAAATTTTTCATTGAAAGAATTAATAATCCTGCCTTTAATTTGGATGTGCGAATTTGTCAGGCAAATGAGGTGTGCATGTTTTCGCCTCCTGCAAATTTAAAAGGAGACATATTTTCTTCTGAACGCATAATTGGTGCTAATCCTTATAATTTTACTCCAAAAAAAATAAAAGTATTTCTTTGGAGGATACGATGAAAAGAGCAAGCAACTTTTATAAAGTTGCTTTTGCTAGCAAAGAGATGAAAAGAGGCTTGCTTATTATGCTGCTGGTACTTGTGGTTCTTGCGAGTTATCTTAAACAAGTCAGTGCAGGTCATATCTGCTCTCCAGAGCAAGTAATAATTTCTCTCTATGCTACAAATAATTCACATGCTGCAATTGCTGGTGAAGCAAGCGCTCCAATAAAAATATGTTATGATGATTTCTTTCCACTTTATTCTGAATTAAATCCTCAAACTTGCACAGCCACGAATCTTGTAATTAATTTAACTTCAACAAGCAATGCACATGCAGGGTCTGAAGATGCGGCGGGGCATAATGTAGGGATTTGCTATGGTGACCTTTCCTGCACAATTAGATCAGGAGCATGCATTGCTCCTGAAGTGGAAATTCTGGCTTTAAATTCATTGAGCAATGCACATCTAGCATTGGATAGAGTTACTGCTCCAGGGTATCAGTATGGTGTGTGCTGCTCAAATGCTGGGGCAATGATACCTAATGAAATCAAGGAAGTTTATTGGGCTGATATAAACGGTATAAAAATTCCTTCTGGGAAAATTAAAAATGTAAACCAAACTTTACAGCTTGTTGCTCATACGACATTTGGAGCTGGACAAGCTATTACTTTTTCTATTTCTGAAGACGATTGTACTTTGGGAAGTCCGCCTTGCAGTGGAGATGACTCAATTTCCACATTTTCTGCTACAACTAATTTAGGAGGTATAGCGCAGAGAGCATGGACTATCACAGATGGTGATATTTTGATTGGCAGTGATGTTTTTTGGGATAATGGACCAAATGATCTTTTAGAATTTTACTTTAATGCAAGCGCTTCTGGCACAAGCAATATCAGCGTTGATTTACTTATTAATAAAACAAGTGCTCCTCTGCCTCCAAGAGCAAAGATATGCAATCCTGAACATAGGCAGATGTATTTTATATCTCGAGAAATTAGCTTTGAAGATTGCAGCACTGGAGCAATAGCAAGCAGTAGATGGACAATTGAAGAAGACAGTTTTACTAATACTGGGAGAGTTTTCAATCATACATTCACAAGCCCAGGACAAAAAACTATCACTCTGCATGTTGAAGATATTGCTGGAGCAATATCAGAAACACAAATTGCAATATTGCTTTTGAGCACAGAACATGATATTCTTGCTTTTATAAATGAACCTTATCACAGGCAGATTGTTAATAATTCGCGCAGGGGCGGTGTTTATTATAATGCTAATGACAGTTATGTTGTTAATAATAGTATTAATTCTTGCTCTGGGCCCATAATATGCTTAGCAGGAAAATGCCCTGTTAGCACGAAAAATCCTTGGCACGCTGGCTCTCCTAGCTGCACAATCAATGCAACTATCAGTGATCCAAATAAAGATTTTAGTGAGCTGACATTTAACTGGACATTTAGTGATGGCAGCAGAATAGGGGGAATAGGCAGAGTAAATGGAACAAAATCTTTTGGTCTTCTTTCAAGAGATTATGATGATAAATGGATAAAGTTACTTTTGTCATATGATAAATCAGGTATTATACTTGGGAAAGAAACACGCAGGAACTTTACACTACTTAGCGTAGATCGCTGTTTAGCTGGCAGAGGAGTTTTCATTGATTATGACGAGGAAGGCTATCTTACCAGAGAAATCCCGATTAATGCTGGAGGATGCGTGGGCGCAGATGGGTTTGCAGGAATCAATATAGGGGCAGTAGATGACTGCTGTCCATCTCCGAGATATGAATGCAAACTTCAAAGCAATGGCTTAAATGGATGCTCTCTTAGACTGAATCAAAATGAAATACTAAATGAGTGTGGAGATTATATTACTTTGGGTGCATGTCATTTAGATGAGTTTCAAGTTGCATATAGCATTGAGAATCCAGAAAGAAATGTCTGTGGCACTTTGGATGTTGATGGGAGCGTTATAATGTGCCCTGAAGGAAGAGGCTCTGGCGGTTGTGTCTGGAAAAGGAAAAATGCTTTAGAACCTGAGAAATGCTGGCTTAATACAACATCAAGAAAAGAGGGTGATATTTGCGGACAATGTTTTATCAGCTCACAGCCTATTCAAGAATGCAACAAAGCAACAGGATTCTTTACCTTACGCATTGATGCACATTATGAACCTGGTTCCAGCCCAGTATGCTCACTTGCCCCTTCTCCACAAGCATGCGTATCGACAGAAACAGAAGTTTATTGCTTGAAAAATGCATTGCAACTTCCTCTTTTTGGTTTAGCGCAGGTGTTATTGGCTTTAGGTCTTATTGTTCTTGTCTATATTATATTATTTAAAACACGCCTATTTAATTTTCATCTTGGAAAAAAACTCCGAAAAAGATAACGGTATATTTTTAAAGAAGTATGCACTTGGAGAGCAATGAAAAGAGAGATATTTTTTGGAATCAAAAGCACGATGCGCCACCACGCCCTAAAGGGTGGAGTTTTCGTCAAGTTCCTTGACATAATTATTTTTATTTTAATAGCAGGGCTTCCATTATCCAGTGCTTTTTTTATTTATTATAATCAGAGCCTGCAAAAGAGCTATAGCGCAGGAGATACTGTGAAAGGAAAAGTTGTTTTGGGTTTTAATAATGAGGAGGCGCTTTCTATTTTTACGAGCAATTTAGCCGGAAATATATCTCTCAAAGACCTTTTGCAAGCCCAAGAATTTGAGCAGGGAATCGATTACAACTGCAGCACAGCTAATTGCATGTCCAGTTATGCTGCTCAGAATTTTGTAAGACAACTTTCCTTTGGTGGAGAACATAAATTAGGGCTGAAATTTATCGGGCAGGATATTACTGATATTACCTCTGCATCTTTTAGAATAGAAAGCAATATTCCTGCTTCTTGCTATCCTCAAATTTCACTGGATATAGGAGAGCAAAAAAAATACTTTTTTATGAATTCTGCATATACCAGCAATTCTTGCTTTGCGAAAAACTATGGATGTTTTGATGCTGGTGCGAGCAGTGCTGTTGAAGCGACTTTATCAACAACCGCCTATTGCTCAAACCTCTCTTTGCCTACTGCCCCTGCTTATCTCTTAGGTGCGAGAGTAAAAAATAGCACTCAAGGAAACGGAATACTAAAAATGCAGCTGCGCTCTTTAGAAGATAATAGTTTGCTGAAAGAATGCATTCTTCCAAATCAAACAGAGCAAATTCAAGAGATAGAGTGCGCTGTGGAACATCTCACATTGCAACAGAAAAACTACCTTGTTTGCATTTTAGGAAATGGAAATAGCAATTATAAAATACTTTCAGAAACTTCTGCGCCGTTATGTGGAAGCGATGATGGCGGAGCCAGCTATGCTATTGATTATGAAATTTTTGCACGTTCCCTGGAATTTAACAAGATAAATATTACCATTAATGACAGCATTTTTGAAAAATTTTATGGCCAGAGTTTTAGTTCTTACCTTTTTGATTATCTTAAAGAAACCTACAATGGTAGATGCCTGCCTTCGTGCAGTGTGCCTTTAAGTATGTTTGGCAGTGCGCAAGAACTGAGCTTTGGTCTTGTTGATATTAAATATAAAAGCGGAAATACGCTCCGCGAGGAACATGAACTCTATAATATAGAAGAGCAGTCTGCACGAATAAACTCTGGAGCAGTAGAACTTGAGATATCGCAGGCAGGTTTTATATTGCCTTATAATGCTAAAGGAAATGTCAGCTTTGAGCTTTTCTTAAATAATAGCAAAATCTTTTCCCGCCCTATAGTGTTTAATGTGCAAGAAAGTTTTAATTTTAGCATCTCGCCACTTTCATTTTTTGTTGGCGTTCCTACTTTATTTTTGGTAACTGGAATAACAAACATCGCAGATATTTCTTGGGATTTTGGAGATGGAACTTCTGTAATTCAAGGAAGCAATGTCACTCATACTTACAGAGAAGAAAAGAATTATAGGGTGTCTGTTACCTTAACCAGAAAAGACGGTGTTTCTGTAAATAAAAATTTTATTGTGAGTTCTGGAAATAGCGCGCTGTCTGCTTCTATACTGTTACAGCAAAAAAAAGCACAGCTTCAGGAAATTCAAAATAATCTAAATTCTTTTCCCAGCTGGATAAATGATATATTGCAAGAATCTATTAATCTTACTGGAATGAAGAAATCCCTTAACGAACTGGATATAATATACAATGCTTCTCTTTCTGAAGAAAATAATAGTTCTGCTCTGGTGCAAGATATTCTCGCGCTGGAAATACCTGAACGTATAGCAGTATCAAAATCAGGAACATTGCCTTTAATCAGCGGAGCAGAGAATATTGATCCGGATTTTCTCAAAGATATTTTTGACGAAGAACCGATAAGAGACAGGGACAGCATTAAAAAAACTATTCCTGTATGGATGGAAGAGCATTATACCAGCACAGCTGATTTTCAGGTCATTTATAGTTATAGTCGGGGAACTGCAGAACCGCTTGCCTCATATTTTACTTTGCATATAACTCCTAAAAACAATAATATTTCTGGGCCAATTTATCTTATAATGGATTATCCATTAGAAGCCATTACATTTAAAACAAATTATGGGCAGAGTACAATAAGCAGCGGTACAAGCTCAGGCACTGCACTGCCTTTGGAGAATAACAGGGATATTGAATTTATAATACTTGAAGACCTTAGCATAGCCGAATTAGGAGCCTATATTTCTCCTATGCCTGAAAAACTATTTCCTAAATTAAGTTTGTTTGCTAAAGCTATCAATCGCTGGGGTAAAGCAAGGGTATATTTTGTGCTTTTATTTTTAGGAGTTTTTGTGCTTTATATTATATTGCAGGAATGGTATAAAAAGCATTATGAGGGCCGCTTATTCAAACAGCAGTATGAGCTGTATAATATCATTAATTTTATTTATAATGCGAGAGTAAGTGGCTTGAGAGATAATGAAATTGCCAGCAAGCTAAAGCATAGCGGATGGACAGGGGAGCAGGTAAATTATGCATTTAAGAAAATTGATGGCAGAAGAACAGGCATGTATGAAATTCCAATCTTTAAGTTTCTTGAACAGAGAAAGGTCAGGCAGGAGATTATGAAAAGGCAACAGCGACCTATTGACGTAAGGTTTATTAAAAGGCAATTCTCTGGAGAAATATGATTCGTATTATTAAGCAGTTTTCAAAGAGGATATTAAGGGCGCTTTTTAAGAAAAAAGAACATATAAAATTAGGTTTCTATGGGCCTCCAAATTCTGGAAAAACCTCGCTTGCGAACAGAATCTGCAAAGATTGGACAGGAGAAGAGCTGGGGGCGGTGAGCAAGATTCCACATGAAACAAGGCACGTACAATTCAAAGAAAAAGTTGAAATCTCCTATAAGGGGAAAATTCTTACTTTTAAGCTTGTTGATACTCCCGGAATTGCAACTAAAATTGACTATGAAGAATTTTTGAGCTATGGTGTGAAAAGGGGAGATGCTAAAAAGAGGGCAAAGGAAGCAACACAGGGAATTATTGAATCAATTAAATGGCTTGATGATATGGATGCGGTTGTAGTAATTCTAGATGCTTCTGAAAATCCTTATTCGCAGGTAAATATCACTATTATCGGCAATCTTGTAGCTCGTAAAATCCCTGTGCTTGTTGCTGCAAATAAGATAGACTTGCGGAAAGCAGATGTGAAAAAAGTAGAAGCGGCTTTTCCTGATTATGATGTGGTTGGAATTTCAGCAAAAGAAGGCCTGAATATGGATGAATTTTATGAATCGCTCTTTAAACTTTCAAAAAAAGTCTAATATGGATAAAAAGGTGAATAAAAATGCATAAAAAACTTAAAGGCCTGAGTCTGCAAGTAATTCCTTTTTCAGAAATAGAAAGCTTAGGCATTTCAGAAAGAGTCAAGAAAATATTGCATTTAGTGCTTGGAAATAAGATAGTGATTATCCATGGAAGATTGAGGGCTGAAGAGGAAGCGCGCCTAATTGAGGATACTATGGCATTAGTTGATCATGTTAAAAAATTTAAGGGAATTGAGCTTGCAGTTATTGAGCCAAATCTGCGAGATAAGAATGTTTTTGTCAAGATGAGGTATGGCCTTGCAAAAAGACTAGTTGGAGATAGCTCTGCACTTACTGTTATAGGCCCAAGTTCTATAGTTAAGGACATTAAGCGAGATCCTAAGAAGATTGAACTGCTTTTAGATTAATTAAATCTTCTTTATTTAACTCAAAATAGATTCAGCGGAAGCAAAAACATTTCTTTTTTTCTTCTTCAATTCTTGCAATTTGCTTCGCAAATTGCTCTCCTGCTCTTCAAAATATTCCTTAACTTGAGCATCTACCATATCCTGCAAATTTTTTGCGCTGGCTTCGCCAGAAACTCTCCCCACCCGACAATCTGCGCCGAAGCTGCCCAAGTAGCCCCAGCAGGCACCCCAGCCGCAGCCCCTGCCACGACCCAACCTCTGAACGCCTGATTTAACAACAAAAAAATCATTGCCTTTTAGCAAGCATAGAGCATCTTTTCCAGAGAGTAAACCTATTCCAGAGACTAATTTAGGAGTAACTCCATACTCTTCTCCTCCTTTTTCTAAATCAACAGATGGAAATGATGCGAGAATTGGCAGAGAATATTTTTTCTCTTGAGCTTGTTGAACTAATGATTTAGCTATTCCTTCATTAGGTAAGTCTGAATTATATACTGCAAGTCCGAAGTCCATTAATTCTCCTAATGGAAGCATTTTTGCTTTATGGAGAAGCAAGCCTTCCTGAATTGTGCAGAATCTTAAAGTTCCTTTGCTTTGTCTCATAAGTTCTCGGTTTGCTAGAATGCCTTTGAAAGTATTCATATTATATAATGAAGCTTTTTTTTCATCTACACTCAAGCCTTCTCTTAATCCTCTTGCATTTCCGTATTTTTCTTTTATTGTGTTATTGACTGCTGTTGCCACCGCATTTGCTTCTTCCAAATTTAAGAGTCTGGAGTAGGTGAATAGGCCTGTCTCAGAGTTTTTGCTAAATACATAAAAGTCTGTTTCTTCAATTCTTCCATTAATTGTTTTTGTATTTGGTTTCATGATATTTACCTATAAATGAGAGGTATTTAAACTTTTCTTTATGTTATTACTATAAAGTTTATTTTTAGTTTACTCTTTAGAGATATAAAACTTTATTAAGCTACGCGATTTTGCTGGATAATGGCTTATAAATGTGTTCACTGCGGTGATCTTTATGCTGATGGCTCTGCTGAACTCCTTACAGGATGTGGTCAATGTAAGAGCAAGTTTTTCTTCTATATTAAAGAAGAAAAACTGAAGGAAATTCAGCAACAAAGACAACAGCAGGAACTACTTGTGCCAAAACTAAGCAGTGCTGAAAAAGAGCAAATGGAGAAAGATGTAAGAGAGATTGTTGGTATTGAGGAAAAGGAGGAACCTGTCTTCCTTGATTTTGAAAGTGTGAAAGTGCTAAAGCCTGGAAAATATCTGCTTGACTTACAAAAACTTTTTGCCAAAGATAAACCTCATGTGTATCAGCTGGAGGATGGAAAATATATTGTAGACTTAGCAGGAAATATCGCTGAACAAGACAATTAATTTATAAACTCCTGTATATTTGGCTGATTATGCAAATAAAAAAAGTGCTGGCATCGCTTTCTATTTTACCCTCTAAAGAAGAAATTAAGAAAATTGCAGGTGAGGCAAGGGTATTTGTAAATTTGCTTAATGCTGATGTAAAAAAAGAAGGGATAAATGCTGAAATCTTTCTTGGTGGAAGTTTTGCCAAAGGGACTTTAGTGAAAAAAGAGCGTTATGACATTGATATTTTTGTGCGTTTTGATTGGCGATATGATGAACTCACTGTTATGCTGGCTCGCTTGGTAAAGCGGGCTTGTGGAAATAGGAAAGAATTTCAGATAACCAGATTGCATGGAAGCAGGGATTATTTTAGAATTATTTATAGGGGAATTATATTTGAGGTCATACCTGTATTAAAAATATCTAAGCCGAAAGAGGAGCGCAATGTGACTGATTTAAGCTATTTTCATGTTTCTTATGTAAAAAATCAGATTAAGAGAGATAGAAAATTAATGAAAGAAGTGGCCTTGGCAAAAACATTCTGCAGAGCGCAGGGATGCTATGGAGCAGAAAGCTATATTCAAGGATTTTCCGGTTATGGCCTAGAGTGCCTGATTATTTATTACAAAAGCTTTGAAAAAATGGCAAGAGCTCTGGAAAATGTCAAAGAAAGACTAATTATTGATCCTGCTAAGCAATACAAGAACAAAAATGATATTCTCTATTCTATTAATGAGAGTAAGCTTCATAGCCCTATTATTTTAGCTGATCCAACTTGGAAAGAAAGAAATGTGCTTGCTGCATTGAGCCATGAAACATTTCGTAAGTTTCAGCTGGCTTTAAAAGCATTTCTGAAGAAACCAAGTATTAGTTTCTTCAAACTGGAAGAACTTGATTTTGAAAAAATCAAAGCAGAAGCTAAGGAGAAAAATGCAGAACTATTGCATCTGCGCATAAGCACTGACAGGCAGGCAGGAGATATTGCGGGAACAAAGCTAAAGAAATTTTCGCAATTTTTAGCGCGAGAACTTTCTTTGGCATACCTAATTTCTAGGGAGGAGTTTGCATATGATGAAAATAAATCGGCTGATGCATATTACATGCTTAAACCTAAAATAGAAATTATCAAGCGCGGGCCGCCAATAAGCATGAAAAAAGATTCCGGGGCTTTTAAAAAAGTGAATAAAAATATATTTACTAAGGACGGTAGATATTATTCTCGCATTCGTATTTCTCGCTCAGGAAAATACTTTTTAAGACAATGGATAAAGAAAAAAGGAAAGAAAACTTTGGAAGAAATGCAGATTAATGATTTGAAGGTATTTGATAATTCTTAAATCAAAAACACGATGTGCCACCACACACTAAAATGTGTGGTTTGTGGCAGGCACTCGTGTCATCAAGAACTTTTAGTTCTTGAATGCCATCAAGAATGTGAAACATTCTTGAGGTTTGGATGTTCAAGGAATGTCAAGTTCCTTGACATGATCCAAACTCTCGTATTTGGCTCTTTTTATATCCTATTATTAATAATTTTATTCTCTTATAATTATTTCGACTGGTTTTATTTTAAAATCTGAAATTTCAGGTCTTTTATCAACTTCATTTAGAATATAAGATTTATTACCAATAGTCATATATATCGCTGGTCCATTATTATTGGTATGATGCTCACATTCAATTTCAAGCCTGCTATTGGCAGCATGTCCTTGATAAAATTTATCTGGGCTTGAAATATTGTTTAAATTTAAGCTGGAAAGATATAATAAACTGCCAATTAATGAAGATGCAGAACCTATCGCTAATCCCAAACAAAATGATTTGGTGTTTGTCATTTTATTTATTTTATGCTTTTGCTACTATTCCATTCTTTAAGGCGGTATCCACAATTTTTGAAAGTGATTCTGTGAAGTATGGGGAATTTAGCCAGATAGCTAATTCCTCTTCGCTGTTTTCAGGAGTTATCATAAGCATTGTTTCCTTTTTATCAGCAACAAAGAGGCGTGCTGAATTTTCAGAGACTTTTGGCTTAAGATTGTGCTTTACGCTGATTTTCTTGATTTTTTCAGCATCTCCAGAAAGCGCGAGTTTAACTTTGATATTTGCTTTGTTTAGGCGCTCTAAAGCAGGAATCAGAACTCTTCCCTTATTTTCAAAGTCATTTGCCGTAGTATAAATAATAACTTCATGCTGTGCATTTTCTAATAGTTCGCGCAATCTTCCAAGGATATTGGCTCTTCCTCTTAAGGAGCCTGTTATTTCATGAGTTTTTATAGGAGCGAATCCTGATTTATGAAGTTGCTCAAGCTCTGCATATTCTGGTGTTTTATTCAAAGTAGATAGAGTCTTTACTTTTTCCTGTGCTTCTTGGAATGTATTTGACTTCATCTTTTCAATAACTTCTTTTGGATTAACTGCCATATATTTAACAGGCTTGCCAATCTTTGTTATTGCAAAGCCCCTTTTCTCCAGAGATTCAAGAACATCATAGGTTCTTGACCTAGGGACAGATGAAATATCAGCCACTTCTCTAGCTGAAGCAATGCCTTTTGAAAGCAGGGCAAGCCAAACTTTAGTCTCGTAAATATTCAAATTAAAGTAGTCCCTTATTCTCTTGACTAATTCTTGTTTTAGTATCATGGTAAAATAGCTACATTTAAGGTATTTAAACCTTTCTATTGTTATAACTATTGGATGACATTTTGATAGGAAAGTTTAAATAAGAAGATACTACAGGAAGAATATGATACCTGAGAGAATAATTGCAGATATAGACTTTTTACCAACGGAAAAAGACAGCTATAGAACCTATAGAGGCAAGTTAATTGAAATTCATTTCAATGGGGTTTTAACCCATCAAGGTTTTTATAGGGGCCAGACTCTCAATGGAGATTTAGTGCTTAATCCATGCCTTGTTGACGAGTCATATCCTAAAATTCATAGCAAAGAGAGAACAATAGTTTATTCTTGGAGCAATATGCCTGCATTTATATCATGCAATCAATTTGTTTCCATATTTCCACTTGATAAATCTTATATTCAAGAAAGAATTAAAGAAACTGAAAGAGAATTTTTAGAAAGTTGTGAAAGCAGGCAAGATTATATAATATAAGCCAAAATCAATGCTATAAAACATCCAGCAGAAATAAATGGCATTGCTGGATAGAACTTGCCTTTTTCAGAATAGTAGAATAAGCCAGCAAGTGCAAGGGTTGCGCCTATAGCTATAAGAAGGGCTTCAAAAAGGCCAAATTGCCTAAGAACAACGCCTGCGAGTATAATTGGAAAAACAACATCGCCCCCTCCTAAAATAGCAACACTGACCTTTACTTTTTTATCCTTTACTTTCTTGGTTTTTGAGCTGGCTAATTGCTCCTGCTCTTTCTTACCAAGATAGGGTATGAAAAATCCTGAAAATATTCTTAAATGCTGAATTTGGTACTTTGCCATTTTCTGCATGAAACCAGAATGCCAGACTGCGTACATATCATAAAGAGAGATAAATACTAATAAAAGTACAACTGTCCAGATATTTAAAAGAGGGACAAAAATTGCGGCAATCCCTGGATAAATCATAAGCTCGGTAAAATTATGCACGAGTATGTTTCTCTTATAAATCTTAAAGAATGCGAGAGGCAGGGCAATAAGCAAGGCAATCCACTGTGCGCTTGGCAGATTAAAGAATGCTGCATTAAGTGTTATACCAACTGCTATAGAAACTATAATAAAAAACCAGAGGCGGATTATTATCTGCGCTTGAAATCGCATTAAAAAAAACATCAGAGCTATCGCAATGAGCAACGCAATAATTATAGAAATTAGATTTATTTTAGGGTCATTGTCTTGGGGAGGCTCTGTGCCATAAGGCAGATTATATTCAGTTATGTTAATAATATTGCCTTCTGCGTCTTTTACTTGCTTTATCTCTGGAGCATATGCCTGTAGTACAGCAAGACCAATTAACTGCGTTAGAAAAAACATGCCTAATAGAAGTAAGACAATTTTAAGAGTGTGTTTCATTTTCTCTTTAAGAAATGAGCATTTTTAATTGTTTGTTTGCTGATAATTAAATATTAAAAGTTACGTTTAAATTTTGATTGTCTTTGATAAATTTCTGTTCAATATGTAGGATATTTTTGAAGCCTTTGAGCAAGAGTTTGACTTAAAAATTATTAATATGACACCCTCCGCACCCTAAAGAGATCGGAAGAGCAA